>NZ_CP151792.1:0-305383 GCF_038446525.1 Methanolobus sp. ZRKC5 | reverse complement strand
TATAGCCGCTGAGGCCATGGAGTTTGAAGGTCCCTCTGCTGTTGTGTTTAAAGGAAACTGTGTTGCTATCTGCAAGGGACAAGGTCAGTATCTTGTGGATGAGGACAAATGTACAGGCTGCAAGCTCTGCATATCCCAGCTGGGATGCCCTGCTATATTTTCAATATCCTCGGGTTTGCCTGTTATCCAGGATACCTGTAGTGGATGTGGTCTCTGTGCAGAGATATGTCCGTCAGATGCTATTGTCCTGAAGGAGGTCTTACAATGAAATTCGATATTCTTATTGCAGGTGTAGGTGGTCAGGGTGTCGTACTAGCCTCTCGTTTACTTGCCACCGCTGCCATGAATGCCGGTTTACATGTAGCTACAGCTGAAACAATAGGTATGGCCCAGAGAGAAGGGTCAGTTACAAGTCATGTGAGGATTGGGGACGATGTATGTGGTTCGCTTATCCCGCAGGGAAACGCAGATTTGCTGATAGGGCTTGAGCCTGGGGAAGCCGCCCGTAACCTTCGTTTTTTACGCAAAGGTGCTAGCATTGTGGTTAATGAGCATGCAATAATACCATCGACCCAGGGTAATGAAGTATATGATCCAGACCAGATGCTCGAGTTTTTGAAGAGCAATTGTCCGGAGATAATATCTGCTGATTTCACCGGTCTTGCAAAAGATGCAGGAACATACAGGGCAGCTAATGTATCTATGATTGCGGCTGCTGCAGGTGCCGGTCTTTTACCTTTCTCAGTGGAATATCTGTGGAATGTGCTTGAAAAGATGATTCCGGAAAAATATAGGGATGTCAATCGCAGGGCCTATGATATGGCAATTGAAAGTGTTTCAAAAACAAACGATGCCTCTAAGGATCAATGATGGCAGGAGTGAGATGAATGTGTGATAATCATGTAATTGATGGTTCAAAGAAAGTGGTTCATGTAAGTGAATGTGAAAGTGAGAATTGTTGCACACATTCCGGTCTATCCGATGAAGAAAGAACGACCAAGCTAAGACAGCTTCTTCAAAGGGTTGCAAAGGGCAGCTCTTTCTACCAGAAAAAATTCAAGGAAGAAAGTGTTGATACCACTGATATAAGGTCTCTGGAAGATATCAGCAAGCTCCCATTAACTACAAAAGAAGAGCTAAGAGATGCCTATCCTCTGGGTCTTCAGGCTGTACCGGATGAAGAGATTGTGAGGATACATTCATCTTCCGGTACAACCGGAAGCCCTGTTATAATCCCGTATACCAAAAGAGATGTGGATGTATGGGCAGAGATGATGATGCGCTGCTACCAGATGGCAGGGCTTACGAATACTGACAGGATACAGATAACACCCGGATACGGCATGTGGACTGCAGGTATAGGTTTCCAGGCAGGTGCAGAGCTTCTGGGAGCCATGGCAGTACCCATGGGTCCGGGAAATACGGAAAAACAACTTCAGATGATGGTTGACCTGAAATCCACAGTCCTTGGCAGTACTTCCTCGTATGCTCTCCTGCTTGCAGAGGAGATTAGTAAAAGGGATCTGAAGGACAGTATCAAATTGAAGGTTGGGATTATTGGTTCTGAGCGCTGGAGTCCTAAGATGAGAGCACGTATCGAAGACGAGCTTGGTATCGAGACTTTCGATATCTTCGGTCTAACTGAGATATACGGACCTGGCATTGCCCTTGATTGCTCACAGCATGATGGTCTTCATTACTGGTCAGACCACCTGCTCTTTGAAATAATAGACCCTGTTACAGGAGAGAGCCTTCCAGACGGTACTCTTGGTGAGCTTGTCATAACTACGTTGACCAAGGAAGGAGCTCCGCTTATACGTTACAGGACAAGAGACCTCACACGTATCATACCTGAACCATGTGAATGTGGAAGTCCTTTCCCACGCATAGACCGCCTGCTTGGACGCACTGATGACCGCATCAAGATAAAAGGTGTGAATGTCTACCCCGGACAGATAGAGGATGTGGTTCACAGGGTGGAAGGTGTGAGCAGTGAATACCAGATAGTCCTTGAAAGGGATGCTGGCCGGGATACCATGCTCTTCAGGGTTGAGGTCGATAATGCAGATAACCCGGAAATCAACAGGAAAAAAGCAAAACAAATGAACAAAGCATTTCAGGATTTCATAGGCATCAGCGTTGATGTGGAATGTGTTGGGATTGGAGCATTGCCACGCAGTGAAAAAAAGAGTAAGAGAGTTATTGATAATAGAGAGATGTGAAGGATATCATTTCACTCAATGACTTTAGTTTCTATCCTCCTCCTTTTATGATACATAGAACCGGTGGGCAGGAAACAGATTTATATCATAGGCTCAAAACTCTGCATATATAGTTTTACAATCAGCTACGTGGGGCGGCTGTCAGATCATATCTTATAATTTATAATCAGGGTCTATATCATTAGTATTCATAGGGGGATTATTTGATATCAGGATGATAGTTCCTGATGACCTTGGTGGGGATATTGAATGGATGTAAATGTCACAAGTGTACTGGAAATGCCAATATGGTGGCCGAATAACATATCCGTAGGTGTCTTCTTCTTTCTTTTAGGGGTTACAGGTGCCGGAATAATAGTCTATCTTGGTAGCTGGGACAAACTAATGGGGAATACAGCTCGTATACTGGAGCTTCAGGACCAGACAGAGTCTGTCAGGGAACTGCTTAAGGAAACAACTGATAATGGTGATAAAGACCGACTCTGGCAGGAGATTGTCAGGAAGGAGAACGAACTGAATAAGGAAAAATGGTTCTTTCGATATCTTGGGATCATACTATACCTCTTTGTCGGAGGTATGATCGCAAGCATACTGGCCAACAGTATGCTCGAAGCTGTCGCATTCGGTGCAGGCTGGACAGGCCTGATTGGAGTTTTCGGTATCAAAAAAGATGTTGATGAAAGGATGAAGCGGCGTGATGAAGACAAATCTCTCGATCAACATGACGCTGAAGTTATCAAGAATAATTATGAGGACAAGATTAAAGAGTATTCCCATATCATCAGCGAGACACGTAACAAAATAGAAGATATGGAAGAAAAACTCAAAGATTCATATTATAGTGGCTATGCAGATGCCATAGAGAAAGTTGCTCAGCTCAAAGGCCTTGACAGCAAGGAATTGACCGAGGAGATTATAGAAAAATTATAGGGGTTTTCTGATGACTGAAGATGTAAGAACCAAGCTCAGGCAAAAGCTGGTGGAGAAAAAAAGCATACCTGATAATATACTGGCTGACCTTGATGAATTAAAGGTTACCCTAAACAAAGAGGGATTGGGTATAGTGGATGATGAAAGGAATGCTGAGATCAAGAAGGCTTTCAGTTCAATTCAAAAAAGGGCACAGAAGAAATATTAAATAATTATCTTCTGTCTGACATTTTTTACTATCGTTATGCTAAAGTAGGTTGAAATAGGATTTCACATCACTCTTTATCCACCAGTACAGCATTGGTGATAACAACATTTGCAGTGTACTCGTCCCGCTCGATTACTTCCATTTCCCGAATCTCTATCTTTTTGTGATACATGGGTCCGTCCGTCACAAAGCTTTCGAATTCACCGCCTTCGCCTGCAACATTGAGACCGATCTTCTCGTTGAGCTTGACAAGTTTATCAATGTCCTTCTCCTCGATGATGCGGCCGACCCAGCTCTTGTTCAGGCCGTATGCGGCTACACTGCTGAATATGAACTCAAATCCAATGTCCAGAAGTTGGTGCATCTCTTTTTCCTGGTCGATATGCCAGAGGGGAGAGAATGCCTTTAGTCCCAGTTCGTCGCATACTCTTTCTATCCTCTCGCGCTGATAGTTGGAATACAAAGCACCGGTGACGATTCCTTCTATGCCGAACTCGTTTTTGGCACGAATTATGGCATTCTTCATGTCATCCAGTTCCTTCTCTTTTTCACCCAATGTAAGCTCTTCAATTAATGGCATTCCCATGGCTTCTGCCTGCAGGCGTGCAAGATCAATGTTGGGAGTGTGGAACATGTAGGAGTCCTGATTCTGGCTCTTGATAGTTATAAGGCACTCGATTGCGTAATTCTGCTGCTGCATAATATGCATTGCATAATTGCTGTCTTTACCTGAGCTGAAAAGCACGCCTAATTTGAGGTTTGGCTGGCCGTAGAACTGCTTCAGGTATTCGGTCTTTGTTCTGTAGCCACTTTTCTTTGCAAGTTTGCCAATGGCCTTGTCAAATCGGCTTCCATACTGAGCTGCCTGTTTCCTGCGCTGGCTGACCTGAGCGGGAACCCCGATCTCATCAGCAAGCAGACGCAGTATGAGCTTGTTCTGTTCATCGTTGATCTTGTACTGCGGTGGTATCTTTAGACAATAGTCTACGAATCTCTTATCAAGATATGGAACACGCAACTCAATGTTGTTGTTCATGGAAACAACATCATCGCGGTAGGTGTTCTTCTCGTAAATTTTCAGTACGTCGGCGTAGCAGTCCCGGCTGATGTCTGTTGAACGTTTGTGACGGTCGTAGCCTGCAAATACCTCATCGGCTCCTGACCCTGAGAACATGACTCTGATGTCATCCTCCTTTGCAGCCACGCATGCAGCGTACATGGTCAGTGCCACTCCTACCTTCGGTACATTGGTATCTTCTACAAGAGGGACCACATCTTTCAGGTATGTCTCCACCTCATCCAGTCCTATGCTTTTGACCTTCAGGTCAAGTCCAAGCTCTTCTGCCATCATCCGGGAGTATTCAACGTCAGGTGGAAGTTGTACTTCAGAAAGGCCTGCGGTGTAGCAGGTAAAATCGATTCCCGGTTTTTTCCCCATGAGTTTGCACATATGTGCAATGATGGTAGAGTCCAGTCCACCGGAAAAAAGAATCCCGAACTTCTCATCAGGCATGCGTATGGAAACTGCATTTTCCAGAAGTTCTTTCATGTGTTTTTCTAGTTCCGCAATGCTACCTTCATGTTGAGGTGTTATGAAAAAGAATTCCCGGTTGTACTTTTCTCTACAATCTTTTCCGATATTGTAGGCAAGAATCTCTCTGGGATTGAGTTCTTTGATATCTGTAAATCCTGTTCTTGCAAGTGCCTTCTTTTCAGAGGCGAACGCAAATCCTCCAGAATTGCTATACCAGAGTGGTTTGATACCTACGATATCCCTTGCAAGATACACAGTGTCATCCAGCCAGTAGGCAAACGCATAGACGCCAATGACTTCGCGTAGTATCTGGTCGATGACCTGCATTATGTCAGCTGGGGAGATGGAGTTATTTCCTGCATCAAAGACCTGCTTCTCGATGAGCTTTATCAGTAGATCCGTATCGTTCTCTGCTTCAAGATCGTATTTTTCTGCGAGTTCCTTCCAGTTGTATATCTCGCAGTTAGCAACGATCTTTCCACTATATACGATTGGCTGAAGCACAAAATTGACCATTGAGTGCAGACGATGTCCTAAAGTATTCCTCTTTGAAATCTCAGGATCGAACTCAAGGGAAGTAACATTCTCTGCAAGGTAAATTCCGTTCTCAGTACTAATCCCTATACCATCAAGTCCCCGGTTCTTTGTTATTTCAAGGGCTTGTAAGGTATGTTCCATTGCGTTGTCGTTATTAAAAAAACCTGTAATTGAGCACATAGTTCCAGTTGATAATAGTGTTTTTAGTTCAGAAAAGCGTTCCAGTCTGATAAAGGCTTTGAGTACTTAGTAATAAGTGGCCTTGAAATCCTGGCTCTGTAGAAATCCTTATTTGAACAAAATAAACCTTGAAATACTCATAAGCTTTTCCCCTCTCCCCCAAACCCCCTCACCCCTTTTTTTTTCGTAACAGGAGTCCCTATAGTAAACGTTATTCTATTTTATTTTCATTTAATGTAAAATGAGATGTAACTATTCAGCCTGATAAAAACGCTATCAATAACAATCTTGACAAAAAGTTGAAACGTAAATTTCATTAGGATCATTTATTTTGATTGTTGCTATTGATTGCTTTTTTGATTGTTAGATTGTTAGTGAGCAGACATCTCTATTTCGATGAAATCAGTACCAATAGGCAAATCGTGCCAGGCTGAATAGTTACAATGAGATAAACAAAAAAATAAAAAAAGGATATAAATTGAAAAGTGATATGCTCAGGGTTTGCATTCCAGAGCAATACGTTCTTCCGGCTTTAAGGAGACGTAGAATTTTAGTATATCTTCCGGATTTATATCTACTCCGAGATTATATCCATTTGCTCTGCCTGTCCTTAGAAACCTTTCTTCCTTTTCATGCTTTCTAAGCATCAGAGCTTGAACTTCTTCATCTCTAAGTTTTGACATATCTACTTTCCTGAGAAGACCTATGAGCAAGAAGTTATTTTCAATATGTTCGTAAATGCTTTCTTTATTGTTCTCAACCTTCTTTTCCGGCTCGAACAGGTAGGCGGTCTCACCATTAGAATCCTTGTATGCCAGTGATATTTTCTTGAGTACCAGTTTTCCATTTTCGGATATCAGAATAGTGCGCTCAGTCTTCATTTCATTGCCTCTGTTTGTTTTTTGCAGAATCTAGGTCCACAGATCTTTCATGCAAATCATGAGATTGTATTAGCAATTTACAATCTGTTGTGTTTGTTCTACTATTGCTGGTTTCTCAATTTACTATTTAAATATATCTACACTTTGATATCTAATGAGTATCATCATTATGAGATATTATATTTTTGATGTGTTCGTTTTTACTTAGGTTATACAAAATATGAAATAGAAAGACCTTCAAAAGACTCAGTGAAGACACAGGAACTAAATCATATGTTCAACGAATTAAAGAATACTGTCAGAGTATCGATATTGCCCTTTGTAAGGTGGGTGCCATTATCTCCTAATTCTCTTACTATCATCGGTTTACTCATCAGTATCTGGGCGGCAGTTGCATTTGCGACAGGTGATCTTTTAGGCGGTGCACTGTTGATACTTCTCAGCGGGTTCTTTGACATGATAGACGGTGCTGTTGCAAGGGCAAAAGGCTGCATGACAGCTTTTGGTGCAGTACTTGATTCTGTGTGTGACAGGTATGCTGATGCTATCATTTTTGTGGGTATTATCTATGGAGTTGTAGCAGGCCGTGTTCTACAGACGACTGTCCTTTCAGTTCCCCTATGGCTCTGGGTTGTATTCGCTATAATTGGTTCCTACCTTGTGAGTTATGTACGTTCAAGAGCGGAAGCTGCAGGTGTTGAGTCCATGAATATCGGAGTAGCTGAGAGACCAGAGAGAATGATGATACTTGTGGCAGGCTCTTTGAGTGGTTATCTGGGAGAGTCTATAGTTGCTATAGTAGTTCTTACTCACATAACAATGATTCAGCGTTTGCTCTATGCAAAAAGGTCACTTGAGTAAGAAGATTATATCTGCAATGCAAAGGTTATAATAGCAGACGTTATTATTTATGCCTGAGTTTATCTTATAATAATATAAATCATCAAATGAGAGATGAGGATTCTAAATGCAATATCAAGCAGATGTAACCATTGAACTTAAAAGCGGTATGCTTGACCCTGAAGGTACAACCATCGAAAGGGCACTTGAACACCTGGGATACAAAACCGAGAGTGTGAGAACAGCAAAAAAATATACTATTGATCTTCAGGCAGAGAATATCCATGATGCAAGAGAGACAGTCGAGGAAATGTGCCAGAAACTGATTGCAAATCCTATTATCCATAATTATGCCATATCCTTGAGGGAATTGCAATGAGTATAGGTATTGTACAGTTTGGTGGCAGCAATTGTGACCTTGACGTGTTGCATGTCCTGAAGGATGTTCTCGGAGTTGACGCTGAACTTGTATGGTACAAGGAAGAAAACCTGGAACGTTTTGAAGGAATAGTGATTCCGGGAGGCTTCTCATACGGTGACTACCTCAGAGCAGGTGCCATTGCTGCACGTACTCCTATTATGAATTCGGTCAAGGAACTTGCAGAATCAGGCAAGCCTATAGTAGGTATCTGTAATGGTTTCCAGGTTCTCACAGAATCCGGACTTCTTGAAGGTGCACTTACAACTAACAATTATCCAAAGTTCAGGTGCGAGCCTACTTTCCTGAGAGTCGAGACAACAGATACACCTTTCACTTCAAAATTCAAGAAAGGAGATGTGGTCAGTATTCCTATCGCTCACATGGAAGGTAATTTCTACGCAGATGAATCCACACTTTCAAGTCTTGAAGACAACGGTCAGGTAGCCTTCAGGTACGTGGACAAGGATGGCAAGGTGACCGATGAGGCAAATCCTAACGGTTCACAGGAAAATATTGCAGGTATACTGAGTTCAAAAAAGAATGTACTTGGTATGATGCCACATCCTGAAAGAGCATCCGAGGAAATTCTAGGTTCAAAGGACGGACTGAAAATACTTGAATCAATGGTGGAGTTCATCTCCAACAAATGATTCTTTTCCTCTTTTTCTAGAACATTAACTGTAAATTATTTATAGCAAATATTTATTTTATTTTTTACATTGATTAGTAACAATGTTTAGTAATAAAAATTCGAAGAGTTTTAATATAATCCAAAAGCTACAAACCAATGTTAATAAAAATTTAATTTCATAATATTTGGGTCGGATGTGGTTGGATTATAATGGAAATTAATTCAATTAGCTTTGGCTTTGTATTAATTTATAAAAGGCCGTTAAAATGTCAAAGACAGCAATTTTACTTTTGAGTTTAATCCTTTTTCTATCAATTGTTCTTTCGAGTGGATGTGTAGATAAAACTAAAACTACAATAAATGATGTAAATCTTAGAAATATTCCTGAAATTTTCGATGAAAATGTAATTATTATTCTAGGTGAAAATGCAAATTCAGTAGAATCTGAAGAATCCCTGTCAATTGCGGATAAATTGGAGAACCTTACAGGAAATCGACCCATAATTAAGAAAGTTGCTGAAGCATCTGAGATTGAAAAATCAAGAAATAATTTGATTTTTGTGGGAAATACAAGAACAAATCCTACAATGAAGTATGTTTATGATCTCCATCCTGACCTTTTAACAAGATCAATAAAAACATATTGGGAAGGCACAAACAAAGGCTCCTTATTAATTTATTCAAATCCATGGACAAGTACTCTTTCTCCTTCTGAAAAACATGTGCTTCTAATTTATGGATATGATGAGAATGGCACAAGGTCAGTAGTTGAGACATTTGTTGAAGGAGATTTTTTCGAGAATTTTAGTGGTCGGGGAATTATCACATCATGGAATAATGGTAAAATTTCATGGGACAGAGGTGAAGTGGTAGAAAAAAATCTTGCAGCTTCAAAAGCTCTTCAATATTGGGAGCTAAAAACACAAACATATCCTGAAGCAGGTATTTTTCCACTTAATATCACTGAGAAAAAAGATTATTGGTTAGTTGAGATTGGATCATCTGGATTTAACGATGTCGTTTTTTCAGAAGGTATTGTTTCTGTTTCCAAAGAAAATGGAGACGTAGGAGTGGTTAAGAATGATTTGTAAGAAATATGTAAAATTGAGTGCATCTTTGATGATTATAGCATTTTTTAGTCTGCAAACTGCATTGATTGCTGTGGCTGAAGATGTGAATTCTTCAAATGAAATAGTAACTATTCAGCCTAGCTCACTTCCACCAAGCTGATTTCTTCATCCACGATCAATTCTGCAACTTTGGAACAAATGAATTGCCATAAAATATTGCACTAATTGCATCGATAACAGATTCAGAATTCTTATTAACAGTAGACACGTATCCTCTTATACGGCAGAAATTTTTTGCACCCTGTTTACTGCGGAAAGTACCTGATATCTTCTGCTGTACTTTCGTCATTCTGATATCTCTTTCAGCCTGATTGTTATCAAACGGAACGTTTTGGTCGTACATAAATCGCAAGATATCCTCTTTATGGCCAATAAACCTATCCAGCAAATTCTTTACCGTGGTCTGCTTCTTACGTCCTCGTTTTTTAGACCGCACATTTGATTCCGGATCAGGAGGATTTTCATTCACTCCTAAACAAGTTATGTGATCATAATCCTCACTGAACCTTTGAATTAGCTCAGTATCTAAAAGATCATTATCAACATGATGTTTAATGCATATCAAGAGATCACTCATTATCTTTGTCCACTGTTGATCACTGTTTTCGGAAGCTCCAGTTAACTCTCGTAATAAATGTGCATTACATAATGAATGTTGACATTCATATTTGTTGTACGGTTTCCAAAAATCATGTGTTGCAACACCAGTGTAACCTGGTAATATGCCCATAGCATCCATTGCTTCTGAGCCCCTTTTACGATGTGCAAAATAATAGGTCAGTTTGTCTGTACCTGCCACATGAAGCCAATTACGAACTGCATTTATTCTCATTCCTGTTTCATCCAGATTGATGACAGGAGATTCTTTCAGGAGATGTTTCACTGTATTTTCAAAAGCTCCAAGCTTCTCAAAACAACTACGTTCCGTGTTCACCAAAGTAGCAGGACTTATCTTGCATCCCAAAATATCAGAGAACAACTTGGTAACACGCTGATAAGGAAGTAATTGGTAAGTGTGCAAATAAACTGCAAATGACTTAACTCGATGACCGTATTGAGTCGGCTGAGTTACACCATCTGGAAAAAGAGCTTTGTTTACATGAGAACATTTGGGACATGTTTTAATCTCGCAACGATGTTCAATGCAATTGATAGTTATAGGAGGAATGTCAAAGACCTGTCTTCTTTCATAGTTAGAGGGAACAGAAGCTAACGATCTCCCACAATTGACGCATTGATTAACAGGATGAACAATAACTTCATCCGGATCATCATTTATTCTTAATGTAGTACCAGGATGACCGTTTTGACCACCTACATGCTTATTGGTCTTTTTTCTTTGACTTTTAACGGTTGGTTTATTCCGTGCATAAGAATCAGTAGAAGGTGGTTTGCTACTGTTGCGACTATTCTTTTCAAGCATTTCTTCCAAATGCCTGACACGCTCTTCAAGTTGTGCAATTTGGAGAGATTGATGTTCAATTATCCCAAGTAATCGAGTTACAAGTTCTACTACTGCTTCTGGACCAGCTTCATAAACTGCAAGTATTTCTTCGCGGTCTATACAAATCCCCTCAGATTGATAGACGTTTTTTATGATATTTTACTGAATATTTTTTAACACATAGAATGAAGCCATAGTATATTGTTTTTTGCATCATTAAAACAGTTAGGCTGAATAGTTACATGAAATAATGACTTTATACGATTCTAAACCTGATAAAGTCCAGAATATGTTGTGGTGGGATATTATAGAAAATCAACAAGTTGATGATGAAATCTTTAAAGCATCGTCTGCTGAATATTCAGCAGACTCTACAACCAACCAAAATACTAGAATTTTAATTGATGTTAATTTAGATTTGTTAAATGCTACAAACAAGAAAACAGTAAACGATGATTTAAATCGTTTAGGTGCTTACAATATTGCTTTTTATGAACAGGTCAATTCTATTGGAGCAGATTTTCCAATAAGTAAATTATCTGACCTCTCAGTTCTTGATTATGTTGTAAGCATTCTTGATGCCGATGCTCCAATTTTTGAGCCACAACTTGATAGAAGTATACCGGCAATCCAAGCAGACTATGCTAATTCTTTAGGTTTGACCGGAAAGGGTGTCAGGATAGCAGTTCTCGATACGGGTATTAACCATAGCACCGGTTTAATCAATATTGCTAAAGATGAAGATGGAAAATTAATTCAATACAGTGTTCACGATGAATCTACTGAGGATGATTCAGTAGAGGATTATGATGGGCACGGAACACATGTTGCAGGTATCATAGCTTCACAACCACATATGTGCAATGGAAATTTGATACAAGGCGTCGCACCAGACTCTGAAATAGTTCCCATTAAAGTTCTAGGAGGAGGTTCTGGAACAGAAGATATCGCCAAAGGTATTAATTGGGCAACAGAGCAGGAAGTAGATATAATCAGTATGAGTATTGGTACTGCCTATCCTGATAATTATCCAGGATATTGGGATATTTCACATCCACTTATCACTCAAATGAATAATGTTAGAACCGCAATTGAAAGAGGGGTAATTGTAGTTATTAGTTCTGGAAATTTAGCTGATAATCACAATTCTTCAAGACTTAATAAAGGGCAATCTGTAGTAATTCCATTTTATGCACAAAATGAGATTAAAATATGTTTCTACAAGGAAACTATTGAGGATAAGTTTAGGATTTCTCTCTATGATCCAAACGGAAATTTGAATACATCTTTTGTTTATGATAATGAATTTGATTACTCAGTATATCGGACGTTAAATGTCTCGCCAAATACAGGTACTTGGCAGCTCAATATAACAAGAGACAATTTTGCTACAGGAGATGGAAAATATGAACTTATTATCAATGATTTAGACGGAAAAGGTATAGCTTATATTAACAGGGATTATAGGTCTAATTTGCATTCTATAACAATACCTGGAAATGTGGAACAAGCTATCACTGTAGGAGCTTCTTCTGTTTATGGCCACGGAAACATCGTAGACTTTAGTTCGCGAGGACCTACCAGAAATGGAAATTTAAAGCCAGATATTGTTGCACCGGGTGATTGTATTTTTTCATTGGTACCAGCTTCTGCAAAATATCCAAGTGGCCACGCATATAAATCTGGCACAAGTCAAGCAGCGCCACATGTATCTGGTGCTGCCGCTTTGCTGATTCAGCATTATCGTGAACAATACAATCGCGATTTAAGCCCCGCTGAAATAAAGGCACTTTTGATGGGATCGGCAGTCGACAGAGGTGGTAACATCAGTGAATCCATAGACAATGACTATGGAGCAGGTATACTGAATGTCTATGCAAGTACGCTGTTCACAGTAGCTGATGATGAGGTTGGTGGCCGTTTATTCCCTGACGATGATGATGACTGTAACATCACCGTACCTGAAAATGCTCCTCCATGGCTTAAAAACAAGGGCATGCTTTACTGGTCAGATTCAGATGACGACATTGACTTGTCTCTATTTGATTCTGATAGTAAATTAATATCTTCCAGTGACCTTTTAGTTCCAATAATTACAAGAATGATTTCAGATAATCCCAGTGCTGGTATTTGGAGATACACTATTACTGGAAAATCATATGGTGATTCTGGTTGGGATTTATGGGATGAATCTGAGAAATGGTATTTAGCAACTTCTTATCCATCCAGTGATATCTTTGAAGAAGAAACTGGAAGCATAACAAATGATGACATCAATAACTATTATATTGAGGTTCCAGACAATGCGGAATATATTCGGACACTGATCTATTGGGAGGATGCAAATAACAATCTCGATATAAAGTTGTATGATCCTGATAATAATTTGATAGATAACTCTACTCTGGCTGATGTTTCTGTTGAACAGGTAGGTATACATTCTCCAAATTCTGGAAAATGGAGGCTGGAAATCAACGGTACAAGTGTTGCAAACCCTCAACCATATAGCATACTTTGTAACTATCAACCTGTTGAATGTGAATCTAATTCAGATGTTTCACTGATAATAGATAGCTCTGGAAGTATGGGTTCGAATGATCCTAGTGATTTACGTAAACAGGCTGCAAAGATGTTTATTGATCTGGCATCTGAGGATGATCAATTGGCAGTAATCGATTTTGATGGTTCTGCACGTATTTGGCATTCTTTGTCACTAGTTGGAACATCGAGAGGCAACTTAAAAACTGCTGTTGATAAGGTTGATTCTTCAGGATCAACGGATATTGCTGCAGGTTTATGGCTAGGCTACAATGAATTAAATGGACCAAACGCCAATGACCTAAACGGAAAAGCAGATGTACTTTTAACAGATGGTCAAAGTTCTGTTGACACAAGTTCGATAGTAGCTGCGTATGTGGATAAAGGATGGCCAATTTATTCGATAGGTTTGTCCAGTTCAGCTGCTAAGGATTTGCTAGAAGATATATCTTCAAAGACTGGTGGAGTATACTATGATGCTCCGACAAGCGAGGCATTGCAGGACATCTACTATCAGATCAGAAATTTGGTTATGAACGTTCAGGAATTGGAAAGAGAAAGTGGTAACATTGCTCAGGGTGAATCTAGAGAAGGAACTTTTGATGTTGATAATTCAGTTGATGAGATGGATGTAGGAACAAGCTGGCCGGGAAGTGATCTGGATTTGATATTGTTCTATCCTAACGGTAGTCAGGTATTATTAGACTCTAATTCTCAAAGTGGCACTACGGATTCAGATATAAACTTCGTTTCTTCAAATACGTATGAGATATACAAGCTCAGAAATCCTCCGGCCGGAGTGTGGAAATATAGGATTGATGCAATTGAAGTACAAGGTTCAGAGCCATATACTTTTACAGTTTCTGCAGTGACATCAACAAAACTTTTGGTAACCATGGATGAAACTGAGTATTCAACAGGTGAATTCTGCACGATAACTGCAGATTTCTTTGATGAACAAAAAGGAATCTCTAACGCATCTATTGGTGTGGAAGTAATTTGTCCTGATTTAACATTAGAAACGTTCGATTTGGTGGAAGTAAACGATGGTGCTTATAAAGGTGAATCTCCTGCATTTGAACAACCTGGTTTATATCATATTAGTGTAAAGGCTACCAATGATAATATAAGAAGGCAAAAAACATTTGAAATAGATGCAAAAGAAGTCTTGTGGGCGAACTTTGATGCAGATTGTATGGCTGGTTCTGCTCCTCTGGCTGTAAATTTCAGTGACTTGTCAACTGGGAACCCTACTGCATGTGAATGGGATTTTGGTGACGGGACACCTACATCTGTTGAATGGAATCCTGTCCATGAATACAATGCAGCAGGTAGCTATAATGTTACTTTAAGAGTTTGGGATGCTACAGAATCATGCATATCAACTAAAGAACATTTTATACAAATTTTAGATGCCTCCATCTCATCTATTTCAGTCGAAAAGTTTACAAATGGATATGATGCAGACACTGATGCGCTCCCAAGTATCCCTATTGGAAACGCAGTTGAATGGGTTTATGTCATAAATAACACAGGAGATATTCCTCTTTTCAATATCAAGCTTGAAGATGATGTGGAAGGGGAGATTATGTGTCCATCTGATACATTATTGCCTGGTGAATCAATGCAGTGTTTGTTGAAGGGGACTTCCCAATATGGACATTACGTTAACATAGTATATGTGAGTGGAGAATCGAATGGTATAATTGTGAACAATAGTGACACTGGAGAATACTACGGTTATGATAATAGTGGTGGAGATTACCCGGTTGCAGTTCCTACTGCTCATCCGATCATCACTGCGAGTTTAGTTGGTATCTTTGGAGTTGTTATTTTGCGCAGATCAAGAGAAGAGTAGCCGAAATTACAATATTCAAATGTCGTTTTTTAGACATTTGATTTTTTCATTTTTCTTTATTCATCAAATTGTCTACAGTTTTCCAGGAATGTCTCACAAAAGCAGGTAGTTCTTCATTTTCTTTGTACCATTCTGCAAGGAACAGTTTCGTCTTCGGGTCTGAAGGATAACCACTGCCAAAATCCACTCCGATATCTTTTTTGAGTTCTTCTATCAACTCGTCCCTGCGTACCTTGGCTACGATGGATGCAGCGGAAACAACAGGATATGTGTCATCAGCCTTGTGTTTTGAAATTATGGACAGATTTGCAGCTTTTTCAGGGTGTTTCTTTTGGTACTCTTCAAGAAGTCTTCTCCCAAATCTCTCTTCATTCACATCAGCCGCATCCACATAGGCTTTTTCAGGATGGAGCTGTCCAAGGACTTTTGAAAATGCAATGACCATTATGTCGTTCATACTCATGAGTTTTCGAAGCTCGTCTATCTGTCCGGCTTCTATTTCAAAGACAAAGACCTTTTCTGAGTATTTTTCTATCTGTCCGGCAAGCTGGGGTCTTTTTTTAAGACTTATCTTTTTTGAGTCTGCAACACCAAGATTCCTCAATGTGTTTGTTTTGTCCTCATCCAGCAGTACTCCTCCAACACACATAGGTCCTATGACCGGTCCTTTCCCTGCTTCATCTATTCCAGCTATCTTCATGATATCTTCCTGAGATCCACTATCGATATCAATGCCGGTAATCATAAAAAAGTATTTGCCATAGGTTCAAATGAACAATGTAAATATTGTATACCCTATGGCTATCATAATTGTGGAGTGCTTAAGTCCTGATAGTACACTGCCTTCTCCCATTGCACCTGCCATAAGTCCTGAACTGAGTCCCTGGAGTATGGATGCATGTTTGAAAAGGCGTGTGTAGTATTCAAGATCAAAGTTTCCAAGGAATCCTCCTGCCTCTGAACCGGACGCTGCCATTTGTTGTCCTGCTTCTGCCATTTCTGTCAGGAATGTAGTGGAGATGACGTATATGACACCAACGAAGACCATGAACGATATGTAAATAATGACTATATAGATCATCATGCTCATGGTACGCTCTCTTTTCATTTCCTGTTCAGAGGACGCATCTCTTGCAGCTACTAAAAGCACTTCTCCAATGTCACCACTGGACTCGTTAGCTTTGGTTATGAGTGACAGGGATCTTGTGATTACCTGCGTTCTCAAACGGTTTGCAAATCTGATGAGTCCATCGTTGATCTCAAGTCCCCAGAAAATATCATGCCATATTTTTTTTATTTCCCTGCTTAATGAGTCAGTGTCTGACTTTGCCATGAGCCTGACGGCATCTCTGAGGGTCATACCCGTTTCGTTGGTGCTGGCCAGTTTCTTAAGAAAATCTGGAAAACCATTCTCAAGCTTCTTCTTCCTTCTGGCCTTCAGTTCATGGAATATTGAAAGTGGTATTATGACCAGGAATAATGCAAGAACTAATTTATCATCAATAAAGTCAACAAGCACTATAGGATTACGAAGACTATTCATATTCATGAACAGTGGCACAAGAACAACAAGCAAGGCAAGTGGTATTGTCACCGCGAGTGTTGCCAAAGGATTATGAAACATCGGTGCAAGTGGATTTTTCAATAGGTTCTTCAATGCCAGTGATTTTTTAGACTTAATGAATCCTTCAAAGTAGCTTCTTTCACGGACCTTTTCTTCTGTTTCATCAATGAGTTCTTCGTTCTCATCAAACATCTGCTCGAGATCTTTTGGAATATTTGGTATTCCATGGTCAAGTGTCTCATTGGTTGGAAGCAGCTTTGGTTCGCCCAATTCTGTAGGTGTGATAATACTGATCATCACTACAAACATCAACGAACCAACAGGAAGGACCGCATAAATGATGGCGGATACCATTGTTGTTGTTCCTGATCCCATAACTGCCATCATGACACCCATGATGATAATAAAAAGAGGACCAGCTACAAACGCAGTAACATATGATTCGGCCAGAAGTCCAAGTGTTTCAAGGAATCCTTTCTGGTCAACTTCTGCTTTTATAAGATATTGTTCTGATTTATCGCGGAAGTAATTTGGAATATTACCACCACTGTCGATAACTGTCAGTAGATTGTATATAAGGTCCTGGAATCTGTCAGATGGCGTGATCTCGGAAGCATTGGAAAGTGCTGTTCTAAGATCATGACCGAAATAATCCATGTCCCTGACAATAGAGTCTACTTCCTTTGATACTTCACCATATGTATCTTCTGAGTTTGCAATGGCCCTGAAGATATCAATGATATTCATTCCTCCCTTGCTAAGTGCATACATAAAAGTAACAGCATAGGGAAGTTGCATGTCTATCTTTCCTTTTCTTTCACTTGCCTGGAATCCGGGGAATATCATGAAAAGAGCATAGACCAGCCCGCTCATTCCTATCATGAAAACGATGGTTATGAGGAAGCCAAGGAATATTTCCTTATATTCAAGAAGTGCGGCCAGCCCGGGGCTGAAAGTAAGGTTTGTTATTTGATCTGGTAAACCTACCAGTACAATAGCTGTATATGTAAGGAAGAGGCCAATAATAGCACCAACTATTCCTGCAACAATAGAATAGAAAATGGCATTTGATATATACATCTCATGTGAGATGGGTATACGTGCCTGATTCAACTGTTTTTGAAGGTTCCGATAATTTGCTCTTTTGGCTTTAATTTTATCCCCTATCAGTACAAAGGGAATCCTTTTTAGTATATGGAAATAGGCAGTCGTTTTTATTATATAATGATCAACATCAAACTTCTTTTTAAGTTTTTTGGATTTTGTTTTCTGACCGACATCCATATTTTTATTTACTGGATCCTGAAGTTCTGGTGACTCTGCTGAAATGGTGTCAAACTGCAACTTTTTGCTCATCTCATCTGAAGTTTTTTTAATTCCTGTCAAAGTATCACACCAGTAATTATGCCAGTTTCAATTTCTTCAGTATTTTTTCCGGTGTTGACTGGTAAGCGTTAATAATGTCCGAAATTTCCTGGAAGTCAGTAATATTATTATTTACCATGTACTCCAGGACCATCTGGCGATAATGTAATTCCTGATTAACCTTATCCTGTCCCCAACCACGCCTCATTTTTATGTCGAAAAGGGCTTTTGATTCACCTGTACGGATGAACCTATCGGATTCGGAATCCCATACGAAGATATCATTTGTCCTGATATTCCTTGTATTCGGATCGATATCAACGATCTCTACCAGCTTGATATTTCTCCTGACACGTTTACCTTTGGTATATGTCTGGGATTGTATGCTCATGATATCAAGTGCCTGTATCATGGTACGTGGAACACTGATAGGTGGATTTTCCAGTCTGTGAATTGCAGATGCTACTGAGTCAGCGTGCATGGTTGAGAATGTTGTGTGTCCGGTGGACATTGCCTGGAAAAGAGTGAGAGCTTCCTTACCTCTGACTTCACCCACAAGCAGGAATTCCGGTCTCTGTCTTAGTGCAGCCTTCAGCAGGTCATACATGTCGACAGCTCCTCTTTCATCTGCTGTGAATGAATCTCTTGTAATACTTGGTATCCAGTTTGGATGAGGCAGTTTGAGTTCTCTTGTATCTTCAAGGGTAATTACTTTGGCTTTTTCAGGAATGAACAATGAAACAGCATTAAGAGAAGAAGTCTTTCCAGACGCAGTACCTCCTGCATAGATCAAACTCTTATTGTTCTCGATACACAACCACAGGTAAGCCATTGATTCTGATGAAAAGGTGCCCCATTTGACAAGGTCAACAGGAGTGATAGGTGTGTCACTGAATTTACGGATAGTAAAAGTACTACCATGTGCAGTTACACTTGTCCCAAGTGTCATTTGTATCCTTGACCCGTCCGGCATGGTTGCATCGATCATCGGTTCTGCAACAGAGATATGTTTCCCACTTCTCTGCGCCATCTGTATGATGAAAGAGTTGAGTGCATCTTCTTCATAAACAACATTTGTTGGAATGTTCTGATGTGCTCTGTGATATAGAAAAATAGGTACGTCATGGCCGTTACCTGACACATCTTCTATGGAATCATCTTTCATCAGGGCATCTATCTTGCCGAATCTGACAAAGTCTCTTTTTATGTAGTACGAGATCTTTTCAAGCATCGGGGGTGTGATCTCTATTGTGTAATCCTGTATGATCGACCTGATCTTTGATTCAAGAACATTTTCCTTGTTTTGATCATCTTCATCGATCTCTTCAACAAGTAGTACATCTCGCAGTCGGTCCTTTATTTCAAGAAGGAAAGTATGTTCAAATTCAGTAAGTTCCGGCTCAACTATATAATAAAGATGATTGTTTTTGTCTTCATTGTACAATATAACAATGAAAGCATATGGTTCATTTACCCAATAACGTTCGATTTCCTGATAATCTTCAATACCTTTGAATTCTGTAATAGGTCCATGTATTTCAGAGTCATAAGGCTCTACTTCTATTTCCGTTCTTTTGAAAAGGCTTTTTATTTTACCAACAAAGTTTAGTTTAGCTGCTTCTTCGCCTTCTTCTTCATTGTCCTCAGCAACGTCAGGAGTTATCTCATCTGCTTCTTCTAAGGTTATATCTGCTTTTTCTTCTTCAGTAGAAGTAGTAATTATTTCCTTTTCTTTAGTTAAAGGCTCTGGAATTTTGTCTTCCACTTCCTCAAATGATATCAGATTGTCTTTTTTAACACCGGGTTTTGTACTTTTTTGAGGTCCAAAGTTAGGTGATCTTGGAAGTAATATTCCAATTTCTTCGTCTCCTATATCTTCGCTTTTTACATCGTCTTCAATCGATGAACCCTGGTCTTGATCACCTTTTTCAGAATCCGGATTGTTTTCTTTTTTCTCAAGGATGTGTGCAAAATCCTTTTCGAATTTCTCTTCCGATTCTTTTATTTTTGAGATCTCTTTTAGAATATCCACACTATCAATTTCCTCATCGGATGCTTCATTATCATGCAATTCGTCATCCTGAATAGCATCAACTTTATCCCCGTTTTCTTTTGCTGCTGGGTCTTCATTTTGCGGCATTTTATTATCTGATGTTTCCTCTGGATTGTCAGTTTTATTGCCATTTTCAGAATGATTTTTTTCAGGAATGTTTAATTGGGCATCAGTCATTTTTTCACCATTTGATGCATGAATTAGATTATTATGAAATAATAAGGGATTTATCATTTAGATAAATATTGAATTTATATTATACTAATAATGGTTGTTAAGGGTATTGACCAGGCGCATGTTTTTACTTATAACTCCGATCTGGTACTTTGTGTTTCCTTTGTTATTTTATATTAAACTACGTATATATGTACATTGATATAAGCTTAATGTCCATAGATATTATTATAAAAGCATAATTATATTCATTGTTTTAACATGCATGTACAAATCTATTAGATTTCATGAGTTTTAATGTACATGGCATTGGTTCCCGATTTAGAGGTACTAACAATACTAATACTAACATTGCAAAGCTTGCAGGTATGCTATGGAAAGAAATAGTATTTGGTGGCCATCTGTTTGCCACAGGTTCTGTTTCTGTAATAATGGCATGTGCCACGATTTTTATGATTCCTATAAGCTGGGATATTTTGTTTGTTTCTTATCTATTGTTCTATGCAATCTATTTATATGACTATTCAGCAGGTGCATCTTCAGATGAATTAACAAATGAGGATCGAGCCCGGTATCTTCAATGCAAGAACAAAAGCAAATTCATAGTTACCATAGTATCTGTTATTCTGTTTCTGGTTCTTTTCACATTTACAAATGCAGTTACAATTCTTATTGGTCTGAACATTCTGATATTCGGTCTTCTTTATGGCAGTTACTTCAAGAAACTGACAAAAAAGATACCTGCTTTCAAGAATATTTTTGTTTCTCTGGTCTGGTCTTTCATGGCACTTTTTTTGTTTGTCTATTATTCTCTGCCCATAACATATGGCGCATTGATGCTTGCACTTTTTGTTTTCATAAGGATGATGAACATACAGATCCTCTTTGATGTAAGGGATGTGGAGGGTGATATTGCAGATGGTCTTTTGACGATTCCTGCTTTGTTTGGGGAAAGGGCCTATACTTCCATTTTGCGTTTGATCAATTTCGTATCGATCGTTTTTGTCCTTGTATGCGTAATTCTGGGCTTGCTTCCGTTCTTTACACTGGCCATCATGCCCATGTTCTACTATGCTGTCACTTATATTGATAGAGTAATGGAATCAAAGAAAAATTATTCATCCTATGTCTTTGCAGCGTGTGAACCCATTATGTGGGCAGTGCTTATCTTTGCAGGACGGTCAATTTCTATGTTCAATATCATGGCCTGAGGAATATTTTTGATTTCGGCGTCGTTACTGCTGTAATCTGCATTTAAACAAAACCATTAAATGTAAAGCTGGATATGTTCTGCTAGATTATAGCTAGAAGTAACCAGGGAAGGAAAGAGGAAAACCCGATGCCGATCATAACCTTACCATATAATGACCTTGAAGAATTGACAGGAACAGATAAGGATACTATAATTAAGCGCGTGCCTATGATAGGTGCAGATATCGAGCGCATAGAAGAAGAATCTATAGATATTGAGTTCTTCCCTGACCGTCCGGACCTTTATAGTGTTGAAGGTGTTGCACGTGCAATGCGCGGTTTTCTGGACATTGAAACCGGTTTTTGTGAATATGAGGTAAAGCCATACACTGTTGAGATCACAAAAGACAAGGACATTGATTCTGTCCGCCCTATATTTGGCTGTGCTATTGTCAGGGGTGTTAATTTCAGTTCCAGTGCCATAAAGACTCTTATGGACCTTCAGGAGTCCCTTCACTGGGGACTTGGACGTGACCGTAAAAAGGTGTCTATAGGTGTACATGACCTTTCAAAAGTTCAGGCTCCTTTCCGCTATGTTGCAGCAGACCCTGAGTTCAGCTTTGTTCCTCTTGACTTCACAGAACCAATGTCAATGAAGGAAATACTTGAGAAGCATCCAAAAGGCACACGTTTTGCACATATACTTGATGATTTTGATAAGTATCCTCTGATACTTGATGCCAATGATAATGTTCTTTCTTTCCCGCCGATCATTAATGGTACTCTCACAATGGTCACTGAACAGACCACAGATCTTCTGGTCGATGTTACCGGTTTGAGCAACGAGGTTTATACTGCACTCAATATTGTGACAACTGCACTTGCAGAGCGTGGTGGCCAGATCGAGTACGTGAAAGTGGTAAATGCCGATGGCACAGAATCCATTCCGCTGGACCTTAGTCCTGCTAAAAAGGTACTAAGCAGGTCCGAGATAGATGGGCTCATTGGTATGGAACTTCCTGTTGCTGAGATAATAAAACAGCTTAACAGAATGGGATTTGGTGCAAAGGAACTTGAAAATGATTGTATTGAGGTCATGATTCCCCGTTACCGTGCTGATATTCTGGATAATTCTGACATCATTGAAGATATCGCAGTAGGATATGGTTTTGAGAAGATACCTGCAGTATTTCCAATGAATGCCACAGTGGGCAAATCTCACAGCATATCTGACATAAGTTCTGATATGCGTGAAATAATGACCGGGCTTGGCTATTTACAGGTAATGCCGTTCACTCTTACAAGCGAGAAGGTTCACTTCGAATGGATGTGCAGGGAAAAGACGGATGATGTCACATACGTCCTACATCCAATAAGTGAGGACCAGACCATGGTCAGAACGACCATATTGCCAAACCTGCTCGAAATTCTTTCCATGAACCAGCACAGAGAACTGCCACAACGTATTTTTGAAGCTGGTGATGTTGTGATCAATGGTAATAATGGTCTGCATCTTGCAGCTGTTTCCATTAGTCCTCAGGCAAATTTTACGGAAATAAGGGAACTTGTGGATGCCCTGATGCGTGAACGTCTTGTGGAATATGAAATTACTGAATCAGATGACCCTGCTTTCATGGAAGGCAGGAGGGCTGATATAATCGTTAATGGTAAAAAGATAGGTGTCATGGGAGAACTGTTCCCACAGGTAATAGTCAACTTTGGCCTTGGACAACCTATTGTAGGATTTGAGATCGATCTGATAGACCAGTAGGTCTGTCATTTTCTTTTTTATTTGTAACTATTCAGCCTGGCACGATTTGCCTATTGGTACTGATTTCATCGAAATAGAGATGTCTGCTCACTAACAATCTAACAATCAAAAAAGCAATCAATAGCAACAATCAAAATAAATGATCCTAATGAAATTTACGTTTCAACTTTTTGTCAAGATTGTTATTGATAGCGTTTTTATCAGGCTGAATAGTTACATTTATTTTTATATAAAATCACTGTTCGAATATTCCAATATGATATACTATCCGTTCAATTCATTGTTCACAGTGTAGTATCAACAAAGCTAGCTATCTGCTCTCGCAGTATAACTAAAAAATAGATCAGAACGGGCCCGCCGCGATTCGAACACGAGTCGATGGGTATCTCCGGACCAATAGGTCACATCGAAGCCCATCAGGATATCCTGGCTACCCTACGAGCCCATAAGGCAACTACTGATTGCTGTAGCCTGTATTAAAGGTTTCTATAATATAAGTCCTGATATAATTTTGAGTGCTATTATCAGGAGCACGACTCCAAACGTCTTTTGAAGTGTTTCTGCCTTTATTTTACCGTGCATTACGTGAGAACCTAACTGTGCTCCTAAAAATGATGCCATCACTACAGACACCACCATGTATGGGTCAGGATTCCAGGAAGATACATGCGCCATAAATGCTGACAGGGATGTAAAAAGTACTATAAATCCGGAACTTGCTGCAGCTCGCTTTATAGTAAATCCAAATATCAGTAGTAAGGGTACGATAAATGTGCCACCACCAATTCCAAGCATACCTGATATGATTCCTATAATCAATCCGCAGATGCCTATTAGCGCATATCTTTTTTCCCCGCTAATATGTTTTCCGTGGTACACGTTTTGAATTCTGGAAAAGATCATCTCTTCCCCAACGATCAGCATAAGCAGTGCAAACATAAAAAGCAGTAGATTTACAGGTATTATTATTGTGAAATATGCTCCAATCAGTGCTCCTATCATTGTGACAACTATGAAAGGTATTGTTATTTTGAAATCAACCATCTGTTTTCTAATGTATGTGATGGCTGCAGAACCTGAGGTGATTGTGTTAAGAAGCAGTGCAATGGTGACAGATGAGATAAAATCTCCACTTAGCCAGTAAAAGAAAGGCACGTAGAATATGGCTCCACCAAGTCCGATCATTGAAAAAAGTGCAGATGCACAAAAGACTATAAGAAAAAGAACTATGTTTTCCATTAGCAACTATCCGTAAAGGTGGTAATTTTTTGTATATCACTTGGCCTTGACATACTTATCCTTGAACATCTTTATTTCTTCTTTTCCGCCAACAACAGCAACAACATCACCTTTCAATATTATTGTGGATGGCAGTATGTCTGTGATAATTTTTCCATCTCTTTCAATTCCTATTATGGTGCATGCCATTTTATTTCTCAGGTCGATGTCTGCGACACTTTTATTTGCAAGCTCTTTATCGCTGGTGACTGTGTGTTTCTCAATGTCTATGCCTTCATATAACATGATATCTTCATTCATTTTTTTACATGAAACATCAAGAAGGCAACGAGATGTCATTTTTGCAAGCATCTGACCGGCAACAATTGGGAGTGCTGCAACATAATCAGCACCAGCTTTGTAGATCTTATCAATTGATTTATAGGAATTTGCCCGTGCTATAATGGTGGATTTTGGGTTTAATCCCCGGGTGATGAGTGTAGCAAACATGACATCAGTATCGTCATTCAGGGATATGATAACTGTAGCTGCATTTGGAATGCCTGCCTGTATAAGGATTTCTTCTTCTGTTGCATTACCCACGACATAGTTATAGTCTACATTTTCAAAAATGTGGACATTAGAATCCACAACAGTGAATGTTATCTTGGCGTATTTGAGAGTTTCCACTACGCGCCTGCCAACATCCCCGCATCCAAGTACTACCAGATGTCCTTTGTCAGTTGCATTTTCCATTCCTGTCACTCCATGTGTTGTGTCAGTTTCTTCAGACGGGATAATTGCTCACTTGAACCTATTGCAAGCAGAACAGAATTGTCCTTTATTACTTCATCCGATTTGATAATAAAGGTCAAGCTTCCACCTTTCCACATCCCCACAACATTGGCACCGGTTTTTTCCCGAATGGCTGCATTTTTCATGTTTTTTCCTACAAGGGGGCTTTTTGGGTATATGGGCAATTCCACAATGCTAACGCCTTCAAAGAACTCTGTGGCTCCTGTCAGCCTGTTAACAAAAGGATCAGTTGCTTTTCTTCCAATGAACCTTCCAAACATTTCCTTTGGAGAAACAACACTGGTGGCACCGGCATATTTAAGGTACTTTTTATTGGATCTGTCTTCAACTATGGCTATTATATTAAGATCGCTGATGTTACGGGCTGTCAATACAATATTTGCATTTAATTCATCTGAGCGGTTCGCGATCAGGAAATGCGCATCTTTGATATTAGCATATTTTAAGGTCTCTTCTTCGTATACAGAGCCAAATATGGTATGAATATTTTTTTTGAGCAGATTTTTTACCAGCTCCGAATCTTCTTCTATAAGAACATATGGAACATTATTCTCATTCAATTCCTCAATAAGTGTTTCTATAAGCCTGTTATAACCACATATTATTATATGGTCCTTAAGTTTTTTTGAAGATTTGGTAGGTATATTGGAATGGATCACCTTTTCCATCCAGGTAATTATCAGGGTGAAAAGTATCCCGAAAACAAGAGGTATTCCTGATAACTGTACAAAGACTGAGAATATTTTACCCAGGTGTGAGGTTACAACAATGTCTCCATATCCTACAGTAGTAAGGGTGGAGACTACCCAGTAAAAAGCATCGTAAAGGTTTACGTATGTGGTCTGACCTTCATAGATCATTATCCTTATAAAAAGAAGCATGTAGAATAGTATGATGGCAAGAGCTCCAGTGACTGATTTTAACAAGGTCATGTGCCAGAGATGCTCGTTTTTCACCTATTTCTCACCTTCAGGTCTTAACTCCTTTTTATTGAGTTACGTGATGTGGTCAGAATCCATGTACGATGTATGGTCCAAATATCATGAACAGGAATGACAAAAGTATCAGCATTGCAAAGCTTGCAGCTATCAGTGCAGATACATGCTCTGCCTTTTCTTCATTGCCTGTTATCCTGAACACGAATGCGTTCATGTAGTCCCTGAATACGTGTCCGCCATCAAGGGGTACGGCAGGCAGGCAGTTGAAAAGCCCTACATAGAAATTCAGCCAGCCAATCCACAGAAGAGCATTTGCAAGCCAGAATACACCTATTCCAAAAGGTTCAGCCCATCCGATGGGTTCGTAGAACTGTGCCAGTGTTCCGCTGAAACCCGGGAATCCCTCTCCTGCGAAACCAATGATAGGCAGTCCCAGAAGTATTAGCCATCCTGCAATTCCGGTTAACATTTGAGGTATGCTCTTAAAGAGATCAAGGTAAGCAGTGGCGGGGAATTCTCCCACGTCAATCCCAAGGGATGTTTTAACCTGACCATCCACACTTGTAACAACGCCTAAAAAGCCTTTGTTCTCAACATCAGGGTGTTCTGCCAGGGTAACATTATGCTTTGTTGTCCCATCCGTATCTTCTGCCCCAAGTTCCACAATAACTTCCTGTCCTGGTTCACTGTTATTCATTATGGTTCTGAAATCAGTGTATGAGCGTATTGGGCTGTCATCTATATACAGAATGTTCATGCCTGCTTCAAGTCCTGCAGCGGACGCTGGTGAATCATCGACTATGCTCTGTATCTGTATGCCCGCCGGTTCAATGTCTGTGTCTATGACCTCGGCTCCATAGCTGGATATTTTCCGGTCGGATGCCGCATAGACTGTAACTTTTGTTCCTGTTTCAAGTCCATCAAGATATTCTAACATATCATTGATATTGCTTATTTGAGTGTCATCTATCTGGGTGATGACCATGTTCTCCCGAATGCCTGCTGCATAGGCAGGACTTTCTTCCTGAACGCCAACGACCATGGTATCCCCGAGTGGAGAAAGTGATCCAAGTACCGGGCCGAAAAGGAGGCTGAATGCGAGAAGTGCAACAACAAAGTTTGCCATAACTCCAGCTGCAAGAATACGTGCTCTTTGTTTGCGGCTTGCAATTTTCTCATCACTTTTGACAACTTTGCTGACCACTTTTTCCTCTTTATCGTCGCCTACGACTATTCCAAGCCTTCGGTCTCCGTATGGGTCATCTGTTTCACTGTATTCTTCTTCCTTTTTGCCGAAAAGTTCCTCTTCATCCGGTTCAGCAAAACCTCCGATCGGAACGACTGCAAGCAGGATTCCCATGGATTTGACCCTTATGTCCTCAACGCGGCAGAGTATGGCATGTGAGAACTCATGTACTATAAGAGTAACAACAAGTGCAATTATGCCCCATGTCAATGGTATGAATTCGTTGACGCCGGGTATGAGGAAAATGTTTCTTGCCTCGTTGAATTTACTTGGCTCCGGCATTGAATTACTTCCAATGGAAGCTATCATTGCAATGTCGGACAATATGATAACAAGAAACATTGCTATCATTCCAATGAACATCAGTCTGATGCCTATATCTGCATAGACTCTCCATGCTTTCTTTGGAACTGCAAGTTTGTCCAGAAGTTTCAACCCGTGTGTTGTCCTTATCATAAGGACAGGTCCGTAAGTGCTGATATTATACTTTTTCAATATTCCTTTCCTGTCAAGTATTATTACGGCTATCCAGTAAAGAAAAAAGAGTGTTAATGCAATATTTGTTCCGTCCAAAAAAAATCTCCGGCATTAGTGTTATTCGAATATGGTTCTAATTCTTTTTATAAGGTATATATGTTTGTCACTTTATACCTTGCAAAATATATACTTTTTCAAGTTAGATACGGGTAAATTATTGAATTGTCTACTTATATAAACTACATAAATATAATAAAACGATGGGATATACTTATATATGTCATTTCTTAAATGTACTACTCGACGTTTGTCTGCTTTCCGTCCCTTTCTTAGGGGGTTAATGCGAGGATGATATATGAAACGTTTGACAGGCTTTCAAAGCTGTCGTTGGTTATCAGTTATTTACTTGCATAAAAGGATAAGTATAAAAACAATAAGAGAAATATAGCAATTACAGAATTCAAAAACGTTGATAAACGTTGATACATGGTTACAGTAATATTCGAGCAACAACTGAAAACCATAACACTATACCGAAATGTAACATATCCGTGAGGGGATGAATGTGCAATCAATAGTCCAGGAAGCATTAAAACACACAGAGAAAGAGAAAGAGTACCGCCAGTCGATCGCAGTTAACGACCAGTTCAGTGATATCCTTGGTCAGCCCAGGATTATGATCGTTGGATGTGGTGGTGCAGGTAACAACACTATTAATAGACTTTATAACATGGGTATCGAAGGCGCGGAAACAGTGGCAATAAACACTGACAAGCAACACCTTGATCTTATCCGTGCTGACAAGAAGATCCTTGTGGGCAAGACGCTCACCCGTGGTCTTGGTGCCGGAGGTTATCCGGAAATTGGTGCCAAGGCAGCAGAACTTGCACGCGGCACCCTTGAAGAGATCTTCAAGAATGCAGACCTTGTTTTCATTACAGCTGGTATGGGAGGAGGAACCGGTACCGGTGTAGCTCCTGTAGTTGCTGAGATAGCAAAAGAACAGGGCGCAATTGTCGTAGGTATGGTATCAAGTCCTTTCAGAGTTGAAAGAGCAAGAGCGGTCAAGGCAGAAGAAGGTCTTGAAGACTTCCGCCGTGCTGCAGACACCGTTATTGTACTTGATAACAACAGACTCCTTGAGTATGTTCCAAACCTTCCAATAGACCAGGCATTCTCAGTTATGGATCAGATTATCTCTGAGACTGTAAAAGGTATTACTGAGACGATTACACAGCCTTCTCTTATCAACATCGACTATGCTGACATCAGAGCTATCATGAGCTGTGGTGGCGTTGCTGTAATGCTTGTAGGTGAGAGCAAGAACCAGGACAAGAGTGACGATGTAGTTCGTGCAGCACTCAACCATCCACTTCTTGATGTTGATTACAAAGGCGCAACAGGCAGTCTTGTACACATCACAGGTGGACCTGATCTAAGTCTGAAAGAAGCTGAAGAGATTGCCGCATCACTTACATACGAGCTTTCACCCAGTGCAAATGTTATATGGGGCGCACGTATCTGCAACGAGTATGAAGGTAAAGTGCGTGTAATGGCTATCATGACAGGTGTCCAGTCAGCACAGATACTTGGTCATCCTCAGTGTAATATTGCCAGTGAGAGTGTACCGGTCTCCAATCGTGTATCCGAAGCACCACGTTCACACAGGCGCGCAGGCACATCTGTTAACAGAGTAAGCCGTCCGGTTGTTGAACCAATGCACACCGGTGCTAATGGTGGTTCAATAATAGACATAATCCATTAAATCCTAACAATTTGTCCGGCATATACCGGACCTGCCTTTTTGGCAGTTATTCTTTTTTACTTTCATTACTATTTCAATTCATGAAAATACTGATAGCTACGGGCAGACTTGCTGAGCAGACAGTAAGCAAGGCTGTGGATGACCTTGCTGACGTGCTTATTGCTGATACCAAAGTAGCCGCATTCATTACTCCTCGTAAACTGCTTGCGGCAATAGCAGAACATGTTCAAAGTTTTGATTACGACCTTATTTTCCTTCCAGGTCTTGTGTCCGGTAATTTTGCAAAAGCTGAAGATGAACTTGGATGCAAGATACGCCTTGGGCCCAAACATGCTTATGATCTGGGTTTTGTACTTCCGTTTGCAGAAGGTATGGAATTTTCCAGAGAGGTACCTGCCTGTGAACTGCTCGCAGATGTCAGGCGGGAGATGGCTCTTGAAAAAGTGCAGGAACTCGAAGATGCTGCATTTGTCCCTCTGATACTCGGGAATTTGAAAATCGGTGGCAATTCTCGTATGAAGGTAATGGCTGAGGTAGTTGATGCCACAGGCCTGGATTCTGAAGTTCTTGCCTTGAAGGTATGTAGTTTTGAGATGAAAGGCGCTGATATAATAGATCTTGGAGCTTCCCTGCATGCAACTCATGAGGATGTAAGGCGTGCAATCGGAATTGCCAGGGAAAACACCAGTTTGCCTCTGAGTATTGACACCCTTGATCCAGTACTTATCAGAGAAGCCCTGCATTGTGGTATTGATCTTGTGCTCAGTCTTGACAGCAGTAATATTGGTGACATTGGTGCTGACATTGCTATGGCAGGTGTACCTGCTGTGGTTATACCTGACCCCGGAGAGGGCTTTGAGAGCCTCGTCAATAACATCGACTTAGCGCATTCAGTGGGCGTAAATAATCTCATTGCTGATCCGGTCCTTGATCCGATAGGCCACGGAATTGGTGATTCAATTGTCAGGTATATGGATTTCCATAAACAAAACCCTGATATTCCTGTCTTCTTTGGCGTTGGCAACGTAACAGAACTTATTGATGCGGATTCAACAGGTGTCAATGCAACATTATGTGGCATAGGTGCAGATGTGGGTGCAAGCATCCTCTTTACTCCTGAGTACAGCAACAAGACCCAGGGCTCCATCACCGAACTAAAGAAAGCTTCCCAGATGATGATGCTCTCAAAGGAACGTCAGAGTTCTCCAAAGGACCTCGGCATTGACCTCATTGATATTAAAGAGAAAAGAAGACGTACCGATTCTGTTCTCCCAAGTAATTTCGTTCAGGCAGAAAAGAACAAGATGTGGACTCTTGACCCTAAAGGCAGTATCGTGATAAGCATAATTCCAGATATCCATGGGAAAAAAGAAGGCTGTATCCTTGCTCAACATGATAGTGCATCCATTGTCGGCAAGAGTGCAAGAGAGGTCATGGACACAATTCTTAAGATGGAACTTGTTTCAAGAATGGAACACGCAGCCTATCTGGGACAGGAACTCAAAAAAGCAGAGTTGGCCCTGAAACTGGGAAGAAGTTACTCTCAGGATGATGCTTTTTAGGAACAGTTAATTCCTTTTTTTTTGCAGGCAAAAGCCGAATGGAATGGGTGGATGTGCCTCTTTCGAATTGCTTGTCCAATATAGCTAGGCAAGTTTATATAAATGTAATATTATATTGTGTTTAGTTATGTCTTCTAAATACAAGATTCTGATCGTAGATGATGAACCATTAAATATTGAGTTACTTTCAGTTTATCTTAGGGATACATATGATATTTTAACCGCTTACAATGGTAAGGATGCACTTGAAAAAGTTCAAAATGAGAGCCCTGATCTGATCCTTCTTGACGTAATGATGCCAAACATGAATGGTTATGATGTTTGCCGCACCATACGCAAAGAATTCAAGATGGATTTCACACCTATAATAATGGTGACAGCTTTGACTGGTAAGGCTGATCATCAGAAAGGAATTGATGTAGGGGCGGATGAATTTTTAAAGAAACCCGTAGGCAAGTTCGAACTTGATAAAAAGATCACCTCTCTTCTGAGGATAAAAAAGATGCATGATGATCTTCTTACGGAAAAAAACACAGCTTATCATTATCTTGATTATGTCGGAGTACTTGTTGTAGTACTTGACCTTGATTACCGGATTCTGCGCATTAATAAAAAAGGAATAGATCTACTGGGTTACAGTTCTGAAAAATTGATAGATCGTGAATGGATAGAGTCTTTTGTTCCTATCAGTTCGGTAAATGATGTGCGTAATCATTACGATGGTCTTGCATCAGGAACGATAAAACCATATAGACAGCATGAATTTCCTGTTATAATCAATACTGGTGAAGAGCGACTTTTCAGATGGTATGACTCTCCATTGCTTGACAATGCAGGTAACACCACAGCCATTTTGATATCAGGGGAAGATATTACTGAAATAAAAAAAGCTGAAAAACAGCTTAAAGAGTACGCTGTGCAACTGGAGCGTTCAAACGATTTGAAAGAACTGTTTACAGATATTATGCGACATGATCTGGTGAACCCTCTAAGTCTTGTCAAGTCTTTTACAGAATTACTCTCTGAAATGGAGTCTGATGATTATAAGAAAGAGTTGCTTGAAAATATTAATGAAGCCACAGGAAAACTGATCTCAATGGTGGATGATGCGGCACATCTGGCAAAGCTGGAATCTGTGGACGATATAAATTTTGTGAAGATTAACATTTACTCGATAATGGCTGATGTGGTCAATGGTTTTATGAATCAGGTCCATGACAAGAATATAGGTCTTAAGATTCAAGCAGAAAAGGAATGCTATGCTGTTGCCAATCCTATGATTGAGAGGGTATTCGTTAATCTGTTATCTAATTCTATCAAATATAGTCCACAGGGTAGTACTGTAATTATTGATATTGTCGATATGGTGGATAAATGGAAGATAAGCTTTATAGATCAGGGCGATGGAATACCTGATGCCAGTAAAGCCTCTGTTTTTGAACGTTTTAAGCGTCTGCATAAAGTGGATATACGTGGTACCGGGATTGGTCTGGCTATTGTTAAAAGAATTATAGACCTGCACAAAGGACACGTAGCTGTTGATGATAACCCTGAGGGCAAGGGTAGTATCTTCTGGCTGACTCTTAAAAAAGATATCTAATTTTCTTTTTCAGGAATGTTTTTATTGTTATTTGTTTTTCCATAGTTGAATCTGTTCAGCTTAAAAGTCACAGCTTAGCGAAAAGTAAGTATTCTATTATTTCTCAGGAATCGCTAATTATATATTCTTAACTGCCCAATGTCCACTCGATCAACAGGTTAAGAGTGATAAACGTGATAAGTGTTAACGAAAAGGGATTAGCGATAATCGATGAGATGCTTGACTGGGAAGAAGAATTAAAGGTCCAGTCCACAGAGCTTGAGAACGGTGCTACTATAATTGACTGTGGTGTGAATGTAGAAGGTGGATATGATGCAGGAATGTATCTGTCACGTCTTTGTCTTGCAGACCTTGCAGACATAAGCTACACCAAGTTTGATTTGAATGGTCTTCCAGTACCTGCTATTCAGGTAGCTACTGACAATCCAACCATTGCATGCATGGGGTCCCAGTATGCAGGCTGGAGAATTGCAGTCGGCAAGTATTTTGGAATGGGTTCAGGTCCTGCAAGGGCACTCGGACTTAAGCCAAAGGAACTGTACGAAGAGATAGGTTACAAGGATGATTCTGAATTTGCAGTCCTTGTTATGGAATCAAGTGAATTACCAACCGAAGAGGTTGTTGAATACATTGCAAAACATTGCAGTGTTGATACTGAGAACATTTACATTGCCGTTGCACCTACAGCTTCAATTGCAGGTTGCGTCCAGATCTCAGCACGTGTAGTCGAGACAGGTATTCACAAGCTTGAATCAATAGGATTTGACATCAACACGATCAAAAGCGGTTTCGGTGTTGCTCCAATTGCACCTGTTGTCGGTGACGACACAAAATGCATGGGCTCCACAAATGATTGTATTATCTACTGTGGTGAAACATACTACACAGTTGAGTACGGAGATGCAGAGAAATTAGAAGAGTTTGTCAAGAAGGCTCCATCCACAACCTCAAGGGACTTTGGTAAGCCATTCTACAACACATTCAAGGAAGCTGAATTTGACTTCTTCAAGGTTGATGCAGGTATGTTCGCACCAGCTAAAATAACAGTGAATGATACCAAGAGCAAGAAATCCTTTACAAGTGGAAGGATAAACCCTGGAATTCTCCTGGAATCATTTGGTGTAAAAGAAGTCTAACTTTCTAACAGGCTTAAATTATACCGATACAACCTTAAAGGTTGTATTGCTTTTTTTCTTTCGGAGACAGTCAATGGATATAATAAGTACTTCAAAAGGTATCGGCGGCCAGCTTACGGAATTCAGGAAACTTGTGAAAGAATCCCAGCGGATCACTTTTATCGGTACTGTTGGTTTCTGCACACCGTTTGCGGAACTAATGGCATTTGTCCTCAGGGGCACAGGTAAAGATATGGTATTCCTTCCAAATCTGCAATCTGATGAAGCACGTATGATAGTTTCATCTTCCCAGGGAATGCAACTTGGAGACATAACAGCCCCTTCTGCAGACACTGTTGTCCTGCTTGGCGGGCTTGCAATGCCAAAGATAGGCGTTGAACCTGAAAAGATGAAAGAGCTTATAGATGGTCTATTGCAGGAAGCTGAAAAGAAACTTGTTATAGGTGTTTGTTTCCAGTCAATGTTTATGGATCAAAAATGGCCGGAAGTAATTGATTTTGACTACATCATAGATGCAGACCTTACAAATGAGGTCAAAAAAGTATAATCCAATTTGTTTAAAATTGTTCAAATTGATTATTGTTTTTGCTTATATAACTCTCATTTTTTATTCAACTTATCCGGGCATCTACTACTACATGCCAGATGCCGGGTGAATATTTTTTGATCTTCCTGCAATCCAGTATTTCCACATTTCTGCCGGCTTTTGATGCTGCATGTTCAATGCGCTCAATTGGTCTGGAAAATATCAGGCTTTCTGGTGTAGTTTCATGGTAATGCAGGATTCCACCACTTTTTTTCAGGGCTTTGATTCCATGTTCAAGATAATGGTGTGTGGTTCCCACATATCCCATAAGTACTCTGTCAGCGATTCTCTTGGGTGTAAGTTTGGCACAATCACCATTCCTTGCTTCAACTATATCTTCCACATGATTCAGGGCTATGTTTTCCCGGAGGTACGCACAGGACTGCGGATTTATCTCAATGGCGATGATCCTTGCAGGTTTTGCGTGAACTGCCATAGGAATGGTAAAGTATCCTATTCCTGCAAACATATCAACTATGGTTTCATTAGTCCCAATACTGCTCATGAGTGATTTCTCATGCAGGTTTCCTTTTGAAAACATCACTTTTGTAACATCGAGTTTGAATAAGCATCCATTTTCCTTATTGATGGTTTCAGTGTTGTCACCAATAAGTATCTCTCTTTCAGGAAGTCTGAACTGTCCGCTTATTCCAAGGTCACGTACCACAGTATTGCATGATGGATACATCTTGATCAATGACTTTGCAATTCTTTCTTTTAAATGGTCAACAGATGGGTCGATAGTAACAATAATTATGTTACCGAGGATCTGCCATCCCGAAGGCAACATACTCAGTTCTGTTTCCGTAATGTTTCCACCAAGTATTTCTTTAAGCGAACGCCATTTGTTGTAGAAAAGAGCATTTTCCTGCTGGTACGTTTCAAATCCCTTTATATCATCAGTAACAGGTATCTCAAGGAAGCGTTCTTCGGCATCAATTACCTTTATCTTTCTTTCGGGGTCAAGCTTACCATCTTCTATTATACTAAGCCTTACGGTTTCTGCTTCTTTTACCGGTACACGAATAACTTTCATCATAATAACCTGAATTCTTATTTGTTTAATGCTGATTAAATGATACAGCAGGCTTTAAATATTGATGCCAACTCATTCGCTTAACAGCGAACATTTAAATACGTTGTTGGTCTATTGGATATTGAATGAACAACGGAGATAACACTGCCATTTTTTCCACTGATATTGGGTTTATTGCTCTTAATGGTTCTGTAAAGATTAAAATACTTGACTTTCTCAAAGGTGGCTGTAGATCATTTGATGAAATAGTCCAGTACACAGGAAAAGCGAAGTCCACAATTTCCGTTCATCTCAACGACCTGAAATCCCAGAGTTTACTCGAAGAAGCTATCGATGCGAATGATAAAAGGAAGAAAGTCTACTTTTTGAAATGTCAGTACGTTGCATGTTCCCAGGAACCCGGGATAAAGAATTATTGTGAGATGCTTGGAGTTATAGGCTCTCCAGATATGAATTCCTTTGGTTGTCTGAAATGTTTGTTCCATGCTGTGCAGTATGGTTTCCGTGCCTACGGGGTAAATTGTGATCCCATCATGAGGAAAATAGGAAATGATGTAGGAGCCAGTCTTGCCAGAAATTTTGTTTCAAATGAAACGGGACAGATACTGGATGAAATGATGGCTTTCTGGGAAGAACACGACATTGGAAATTTCAAAGTACTGAGCAACGATCCCATTAAAATAGCTGTTTATAACTTTTTTGACTGCCGTTCAATCCCAATTGAAGAAAAGACCTTATGCTCTTTTGCACAAGGTGTTTTTGAAGGTGTTTTCAAAGAAAAACTGGGCATTGAATGTGTAATGCAAATGCTTGGCAATTGTGATGAAAATTGTGACTCCTGTCATTTCCAGATGATTCTGCTTTAATTTGATGCTTTCATAACTCCAAGTTCACCTTTAACAAATCTGCCAATGGCAGCAACGATTCCAGGTCCGTCACTCGTTTCCCTGCAAGTTATCATGTGTTCCATGAGTCCCAGTCGTTCTATTCCATAGATATCTCTTGCGTGACCGGTTCTTTTGACGGCTGCTTTAAGTTCAGAGCGTGTAACTGCATTGGCAATCACTCTGTCCTGACTTGATTTTTTCCAGCTCCACCAAAGGTCTGCCTGTGATTTTGTAAAAACACCCACGTTTGCTGTTTCATCGGTTATCTCTACTTTTACGGGTAAACGTTTGATCAGTCCAAAACGAGTTGCTATCTGTTTTGCAGTTCCAACTCCAAGAACCGTGAGATTCCTTTTCGGGATGCTTACAAGAGTTCCTACGTCAACGATTATTTCGGTTTCCCGTATCTGATGTATGACGCCGGAATAAACTTCATTCTTTGTAAGTTCTGTGACAGGCGTACCAAATTTACCAACGAGGTAATTGGAAACGAATTCGCTGTCCTCTCCGCTAATGTCAACCTTAAGCCAGTTATCTTCCGATATTGAGAATTCTGCTGAAGCATCAAGCTCTTTTAATTCATTCCCTACAAACATTTCTGCTGAATGGAGTGCTCTTTCACGGTTGCCATAGATTTTTAATAATAGATTTACAGTGACCATTTTATTGTCCTTTCAATTATTGCTTCATTACCAGATCAAAGATATTCTGTATCTCATTGAGTTTATCCAGACCTTCGTCATCGATAAGGTCTTCATTCTCTTCTATTGAATTTAAAAGTAACTGGATATCCCGGCTAAAAGGACCAATTTTCATCTTCATTTCTTGAGGCTCTGAATTCTTATTGAAAAGATTATCATATGTAGTTACTATTTGCTCGTGTAACCTGCTAATGTGTTCCAGGGTTAGTTTTTTCTCATTCTCTGAGCTTTCTGTGTCCTGTGCAGTGGCCTCATCACCCTTTTTCTCTTCTTCACTATCTGGTGATTCTCCTTCAATTGCCATTATCAGATTCTTAAGAGCATTAACTACGTTGTACCCATGTTCAGTGAGTTCCACATATTTTACACGACCTTCAATTGTAAATTGTAAGAGACCGTGTTCTTCCATTTTTGACAGTATTTTGGTTGTGTGGGCAAAAGTTGAATTTATCTCTTTTGTGATAACTGAAGCGTACGTTTTCTGAAGGGACCATATAGCCAGAAGGGCAAGGGTTGGTTTCTCCTGTAAAAACAGCTGCTCAGCATATTCTTTTGTCATGAAAGCTCCCCTTTATGTATACATTTTGAACCCTTGTTTGCAAAAACATCATCATACCTTGCATTATATATTTTAATATATATCATTAAAATAAAATAGTATATATTTCTATCGGATATCAGCTATAATAAGTTCAATTTCCGATATATTTGCATCCGTTTTAAAGGATGTACCGCTAAAATGTGTCCTTGAAGCCAAAAATCCCCGATTTTGAAGTTCTTGTATGACCGTTTCGATCCGTGAAGCGGAAACTCCTACTTTTTTACATATCAGGTGCTGGTCATAGAACATGGGTATATCCAGTTCATCTCTGCATAATTCAAGCATTTTGATAGCAAACTGTTTGGTGCCACAATTACGTGTCTCCAGTTCAGTGATGGTTTCATTGCAAAAATCCGGGTTATGTAATTTGCCAAGCCACATAGGCCCACCGATTATGTTTTTTCCATCACAATGGCTACAGTTATCCTTTATTGGAACTGCAAGACCATGAATGCTTTCCCGGTGTCCACATTGTGGACAATGTGCGATAAATCCCATGTTCTGCAGCATTGTATCAGCTCGCTTTGCACCTTTTTTTATTTCAAGGTATGTGCGCACGTAATGTCTTGTAGCATGGGTCAGAAGTGGATTCATAGCTTTATCGTGAAGTGATAATTCCCTGGCTATTTTTCCAAGTAGCATACGAACTCCCATTTCGCTGTGGTATTCGTTATTAAAAGGTATTGCAGCATATTTTCGTATGCCTGAATTTAGATGGGCACCACAAAGAGGCGCAGTATCTGTTGCTGTCACTTCGAGCAGATTGACTACAGAGCGGGCAGCTGCAGCTAGGAAAGGCCCGGGAGTGCCGAATGGATCAAGGTCAACTATATTAAAATGTTTCTCATGAAGAAGTACATTCGCATTCTTATGGCTTGCAACGGTATTATGATCAATTTCCAGATTATCTATGTTCTGCTGTATAAGAGCACAGGCTTCTTCACTCCAGTCATTGAGAGTTGTGTGGACACCTAGCTCATTGGAGATCCTGAGTCCACGAATGCCAGAGGCTGAAAGAGCATCCACATAAGTGATGACCTTTTCAGGGTCAGGTTCCATTCTCTTAACAAAAGCAGATGTTGCAGCTACGGAGATATCACGATTCATCTCCATGACCGGATTATAAAATACAGGGGCTGCAGATGGTGCAAAATTCGCTCCTTCCGCAGGGATGGGAACCAGGATCTCAGTATTTCCTTCCTTTACAGATCTTACTTTCATCCGGTTCCCTGAAGATTCATTCTTATTTAACAATAATGGTTCCCTTCATTCTTTCTTCCCAACCAAGCACTTTGTATGTGTATGTGCCCGTTTCGTTGAAAGTGTATCTGTAAGTTAACCTTTTTCCAATGTTTGCATTTTCCCAGAGGTCTTCATTACTTACAAGTGTGAAGATCCTTGTAGGGTCATTGCGGTTGAACCATACAATTGTATCTCCGGTGTTGATGGTTACATTACCAGGGTGTGTCAGGAAGTTTTCCATATATATTGTATAGGTCTTTGGATCAGTAGATTCGACGATTTCAAGCGGCTTGTCTTCTTCTTCAGACACTTCTTCCTCTTCAACAGTTTCATTCATGCCCATGTCATCTGGAACTGTTTCATTGACAACGTCTTCGGCTGTCTCATTTGTCATGTTGGTATCGTTCATTGTTTCTTCAGTGTCATCTACACATCCGATGACTGAAAAAGTGAGTAATATCAGGAATATGAGCAATAACTTTGCTTTCATTTGATCACCTGCATTAGAATATAATTTTGATGGTTAAATATCTTCTCGATGGGCTTCTATAAGCTGTATATTTATATTATGTTCTGGATTTTCCACATTAATATCTATCAGGGCTGCGAAACCCAATGCAGCCATTCCTGGATTTACGATAGTTGTTTTGCCTGATTTTTTTATACCTCTGGCTTCATGGATATGTCCGCATACAATAAGGTCAGCTGTATCAAGAAAAGCACTCAGAGCCTTGCAGCCTACATGCGTATCTCCGACATCGTCAAGGATTCCATATGGTGGCACATGTGTGAGAATGACCACTGGTTCATCTGTTTTTTCAGTTTCATTCATCAGACTATTGAGATTAGTCTCAAAATCACACTCTTCTATCTCAAACGGGGTGCAGAATGGTGTGGGATTGGACCCACCCATGCCTACAAATTTAACTCCATCTATTTTTACAGCTTTATTATGGAGGTTAGTAGCCCTGGAATCTTCGATCACTTTTATAATAGATTCATGGTCGCAGTTTCCCGGAACTGCAAGTATTGGTGGCTTAAACAAGTCCAGAAGTTCCAGTGCCTTTTCATCCGGCCCGAAATTTGTTATGTCTCCTGCAATAAGAACAACATCAATATCTCCAGACTGGTCAAGCAACTCTTCTATTTTAGAATAATTGCCATGCGGATCTGCAATAGCAAATAGTCTCATTTTTATGATCTCTCCATTTGTTGAACTTGCGAATTTTTATTCTTAAAAGGAGCGGTCTCCGCCTAGAATAGCTCCAAGTGCACCGCCGCCAATTCCGGCCACTCCGGTTGATTCATCTCTTCCACTGCCACCCTGGTATTTTGATGCTGCAACGATTCTGTCTGCAAGGCGTGAGAACGGAAGACTCTGAAGGTATACTTTTCCAGGTCCTGTCAGGCTTGCAAGCACAAGTCCTTCTCCTCCAAAGAGCGCATTCTTGAACCCACCTGCCATTTGTATGTCATATTTTACACTTTCGGCAAAGGCAGTTATGCATCCGGTGTCAACCCTGATCGTTTCCCCGGCAGCAAGATCTTTTTCAACAATGGTTCCACCTGCATGTACAAAAGCAAGTCCATCACCTTTAAGTCTCTGAAGAATGAAACCTTCTCCTCCAAATAGTCCGGCTCCTATTTTTTTGGTCAGTGCGATTTCAATGTCCACACCATTTGCTGCACAGAGGAATGAATCTTTCTGACACAGGAAGCTACCTCCTGTTTTTCCAAGGTCGAGTGGTATTATTTTTCCAGGATATGGTGCTCCAAATGCAACATATCCTTTTCCTGAACCTTCATGGATAAAATTTGTGATAAAGAAACTCTCACCGGTCACTGCGCGTTTAAGGCCCTTGAGTAAGCCGCCACCTGTGGATGTTTCCATTTTGATCCCAGGTCCCATATACATCATTGCACCTGCTTCTGCTCTTACAGCTTCATTTGTATCAAGTTCTATTTCTACAAGCTGCATGTCGTCGCCAATTATATTGTAATCTATTTCATCTGCCATAAGAAAATCTCCATTATATTCAACATACCGTTGTGTAACACATCATTATAGAACTTTTTATAGATTTGCATTGTGAATAATATGGGTTTACATGTTGGGTTTTAAAATAACGGGCATTTACACAACTAAACTTGAATAGTTTAATATATCTCCTGTGCGTAACCACGTGTTGATAAGTGTGTTCCAAAAAAATTTTCCACCTCATTTGAAGCAGTATTTGCTTGCATTGCAAGTTAAAAATCATGGTGTAAGGGTTCATGAATCAGCTGAAAAATATAACCTGTCTGAATCAGATATTCTTGATTTTAGTTCAAACACCAATCTTTTGGGCACACCGTTTGATTTTCAGGGAAGTGAACTTGACCAGAAGCAGATAGTCTTTGCTTCTATTATAAGATCAGAACAGTATCCGGATAACAGATATCTGGAATTAAGAACTGCAGCTGCTGGTTTTCTCGGTCATGGCATCAATTTTGAAAATATAGTTCCTGGAAATGGCTCATGCGAGCTTCTACGTCTGTTGATAGGGTCTGTTGTAAATGAAGACGATATGGTAATAGTTCCATCTCCTTCATCCGGACAGTATTGTCATATAGCTGAGATCTTCGGTGCTCGTGTACATTCATTTACGTCAAAGGAATTACTGGCCCTTCCAAAAATGACATTGGAAAGGGCAAAGATAGTTATTCTTGAGAACCCGAACGATCCTACCGGGGAACTTACATCAAGAGATTCATTGGTGATGTTTGCAGAGAAGTGTGCTGAACATAACACTTTGCTTATAGTTGATGAGTCATCCATTGAACTTGCTGACCCTGATATGAGTGTTGCTGACATTACGCTAGATAATGATCATCTTTTTGTTATAAGGTCAGTATCAAATATTGTTGGTATGCCTGGTATGAGGCTAGCATATGGGATTGGTTCGTGTTCCATGTCCGGTGTGCTTAATTCTGCCCGGCTGTCATGGAATATAGGTGCGGTAGAAGAGGCCATTGGAATTGCATTTCTGAATATGGAAGGTGGCACTAATTGTAAATACCTGCATGATTCCAGGGCTCTGATCAAAAAAGAAAGAGAATATATCAGCAAACGTTTTTTTGACATATATGGTTTCGATCCTGTTGAAAGTAGTGCCAATTACGTGCTTGTGGATGTGAATGACCTTTTTGTGGATTCTGTAAGGCTTACAGAAGGCCTTGCATCTCATGGAATAATGATTCGTGAATGCGGTGATTTTTTTGATGGATCCAAAAGATATGTCAGGATATCTGTTCGCCCCAAGGAAGAATTCGAGAAGCTTATACGTACCCTTGATGATGTATTTGCTAAACTTAGCAGGGAAGATGCCAAGGAAAAACTTGAGGAAACCATTGAACATGGTGGTGCAACTGCTGCAGGGCGCGGTTCCTGTGAATACTATCCCTGTCATTTTATGGGCCAGGATTGTACGTTCTGCTTCTGTCCTTTTTATCCATGTCAGGAAGAGAAGACAGGTGGTAAATGTATAGAAAGTACCACCGGCGGACGGGTATGGAGTTGTGAACATTGTACTTTATTGCATAGACCAAAAGTCGCCAAAATGGTGCTTGATGCACTTATGGCTGACGGAGACACCGATGAGAACATAAGGAGGGCATGGAAGGAAATAATTGAGCCTCTGCTCTGATATTTTTTGAGGTGCAATTGAACAGGTTAATATATTTCCTATTTACTACATGCTTTGATTATTGTGACAGAACAAAGATCATCTCTCCCGGTAAAGAAATATCTTCTAAGTCTTGAGCCATGTGCGCATGGCGGACTGATCCGAAAAAGTTCCCAGAGATATGGGATACCTGAGTCAGATATATTGGATGCAAGTGCAAATTTGAATCCTTTTGGAACCCCGTTTGAACAGGCTGATTCGGAACTTGACCTACAGGATCTTCTTAATACCGGACTTGAAAAATTAGAACAGTATCCTGATAACCGTTATATGGAATACAGGACAGCAGCAGCTGATTTTGTTGGTATGGGGATAACACATGAGAACATAATTCCAGGCAATGGTTCAACTGAGATCATCAGGCTGGTTGCTGAATGTGTAATAAGTGAAGGGGATATTGTACTGATTCCCACGCCCACATTCAGTGAATATGAGATGCAGTGCAAGGTTATGGGGGCACAAATAGAATACGTTGCTCAGGAAGATATCTTCCATCTTGACGATAACCTGCTTGATGAAGCTAAAATTCTCTTTGTGTGCAATCCCAATAACCCTACAGGAAAACTACTATTAAAAGAGCAAATAGAAGAACTTGCAGATATATGTGCAGCTCATAAGACCATTCTCTTTGTAGATGAAGCATTCATAGAACTTGCAGATCCTGAGCAGAGTGTTGCATATCTTGTTGAGGAAAATGATTATCTTTTTATCCAGCGCTCCCTCACAAAGGCTTTTGCTATTCCTGGTATCCGGATGGGTTTTGGTATAGCTTCAAAGAAATTTGCCGGTGTACTTAACAATGCCAGGCTTTCCTGGAATATGGGATGTATTGCAGATACTGTTGCAACTGCCCTTTTGAGTATGGAAGGGGGAGCAAACAGCAAGTACCTGATAGAATCCAGGGCTTTTATAAGAAAGGAATATGAATTCCTCATGGAAAAATTCTCACGTCGGGGTTTTAAGCCATTTGAAAGCAGTGTGAACTATATTTTCGTGGACATATCCGATCTTGCCATGAGTTCATCTGAGCTTTCAGAACGTATGGCCTCCCATGGTGTGTTGATACGTGATTGTAATTCATTCCAGAACATAGGTCCTAGTTTCATTCGAATAGCTATACGTAAAAGAGAAGAAAATGAACTTATCGCATCTACTATTCGTCAGGTAATATATGAATGGGGCCGGGAACAGGCAAAAATCCAACTTGAAGAAAATATAAAAGCAGCAGCAGCAGAATGTGGCCGTCGGGGTAGCAATACAGACTGTGATTATTATCCCTGCCATTTTGAAGGACAGGACTGCACATTCTGCTTCTGTCCGTTCTATCCGTGTGAGGACAATCGCACCGGGGGCAACTGGATTGAGAGTTCCAGTGGTGGACAGGTATGGAGCTGTCTTAAATGCACTATAGTTCATCAGGAAAAAGTTGTTGATGAACTGTTATCTGTGTTCACAGTAGATGGACTCAATAAAGAAAGCACTGAGAAGGCCTGGAAGGAAGTAATGGAGAATAACTTATGATGCTGCCGGTACAGGCTGACGCAAGTGAACTTGCGATAGTGCTTCTGTTAGCCTATGCCCTGGATCTGGTATTTTGCGAACCACCTGCTGCAATTCATCCGGTTGTCTGGATGGGTAAATTGATAGCTATTTTCAAGAAAAATGTCCCTAAGACCCACAGAAAGCTCTATGGAATATTCATGGGCCTTAGCACTATACTATTTGGCAGTCTTATAGCATATCTTGTATTGCTCTTCATGGGGGTTGAAAATATTCCCGCTCCGCTACGTTATATTGTTGCTGCTTATTTCCTCAAGGCAACATTTGCTGTACGCTGTCTTTCTGGTGCTGCAGATGAGGTCCGGAAAGAGCTGGATGCAGGAAAGCTTGACGGTGCCAGGCAAAAATTATCCATGTATGTAAGCAGGGATACATCAAAGCTGGATGAAAACCATATATCGTCGGCTATCATTGAAACAACATCAGAGAACTATGTAGATGGCATTCTTTCCCCACTGTTGTTCTATGCATGCTTTGGTCCTTTCGGACTGATTGCAGCATATGTTTTTAAAGCGACAAGTACCCTTGATTCTATGGTGGGGTACATGGATGAACGTCACCGGGATATGGGCTGGTTCTCTGCAAAGCTTGATGATGTGCTCAACTGGGTGCCTGCCCGTTTGTCCGTTCTCTTTATTTCTGCAGCAACTCTGACAATCAGATTAGTTTATCGCGGGATCAAAGTACCGGATTACAAAAGTGCATTGAAAAGCGGACTTGCAGATGGCTTGAAAACCCCATCTCCAAACTCAGGTTTTCCCATGGCATCAGTTGCAGGTGCACTAAGGATAAAGCTTGAAAAACCTAATACATATGTACTGGGTGAAGGCTTCGTTTATCCTGTCTCCGAAGACATCAAGTTGACCTCATGGATAACTCTTGTAGCATCATTATTTGCAATTATTGTATCTTTACTAATAATTTTGACATAGTATTGACAGATGAAATTAAATTTGACAAATCTCTCCAAAGTGATAACAATGAAATTATCGGATATAGAATCAGAAGACCGGAAAAAAGACCAGTCTAAAGAACTGGAAGGTGATGTCACCAGGGATATCATTGATATCCTTGAAGAGGAAGGAATAACTGTTCAGATGCTTGTTGACACTGCGTTGGAGTTATATGTTCCACACCCGGGCATCGAAACAAGGGAGCTTGCAGAGGAAAAATTCCTGTACGAACTTAATATAGCCCTATTTGATGCAAACCTCTGTATGCTTGTATATTCAGGGATACTTCTTGAAAAAGAAGGTCGTGCAGGCAGATTACCTAATATCAGTAAAAGTTCATACGAAAAGGATCTGACCTTCATAATTGCAGATGAGGTTCTTGGCATGAGCATCTCCAAATATATCAGTGGCGACAAAGGAATGTTCGAGTTCGTGCGTTTTGACAAGCAAAAACCCGGCATTCTCTCAAAACTTGGGCCTTTCATGGACGATATAATAGGTGGGCTTATCGGTGGTGTATCTGCTAGTATGTATACAAGAGCCATGGCAGAATCGGCACTTTCATCCGGTAAAACTAAGAAAGAAGAAAAAAAAGACCTGAAAAACAAAAGTGATGTGATAGCAGGATGACCGGGTTTTTATTAGCTCTTCGTTCCAGCTTCGGATTCCTGTCAACCATCCCCGTGGGAATCACCATGGAGGGTCTTGATGAGTTCTTCAAAAGAACTTACCTGCATCTGGTCGTAGGTATCGTACTTGGTCTATTGATGGGTGTCGTAGCCTATATTCTCATAAGCTTTCTGCCAATTTCCATAAGCGCAGTACTTATCATTGCTTTTGTTTACTATATTACCGGTCTGAATCATCTGGATGGGATAGCTGATCTTGGTGATGGTCTGACAGCCCACGGTTCAGTGGAAAAGAAATTGAAAGCTCTGAAGGATATGTCTCTGGGGATAGGAGGGGTAGCATATGCAGCTCTTATTATCATTGCATTCTACGCGACCCTTACATCACTTTATGGTGAATCCATTGTTCTGTATTCAACTACTGCAGATGTAGCACGCATATTCTTCTTTGCAATGTTCGTATCTGAGGTAAGTGCAATGCAGTCTATGCTGACAATTGCAGCATTTGGTAAACCTATCCATGAAGGACTGGGTTCTATACTCGTGAACAAAACCACAGTACCTAAATATCTTATAGGTTTTGTAATTGGTAGTATTGCCTGCCTTGGCTCATCTTTTTATTTTGGTCTTGGAATTGTCGGTATCATCCCATTCATAGCAGCGATTGCAGCAACACTGATATTACTTAACGTAAGCAACAGGCATTTTGGTGGTGTCAATGGTGATGTCATTGGTGCTTCCAATGAGATCGGAAGGATAGTGGCATTGATGACCATCACATTGACATTAATGTATGGAGGTATTATTTGGACGCTATAATAATGGCAGGGGGATTTGGAAGCAGGCTTGATATGGGTGAAAAACCCTGTGTTGAACTACTGGGAAAGCCTCTCATCACTTATGTGATCGATACTCTGCAAAGGACTGGGAGCATTGGTGACATATATGTTGCTGTTTCCCCTGCAACCCCCAGGACCGCATCCTTTATCCAGGAAAAGTATGATGGCAAGGTAATGGTGATTCCAACGGGTGGAGGTAATTATGTGGGTGATATGGTGTATGCAGTAAAGGCTGCTTGTATCACGGACCCGCTTCTTATTCTTATGGCAGACCTGCCTCTTTTGACACCAGAGCTTCTTGAAAAGGTAATAAAAGAGTATAAGACATGTGGGAAACCGGCAATGTCGATTTTTTCCCCCATATGTGTTTGTAAAAGTCTTGGCATCCGTCCCGATACGGTTTTTAACTGGGAGGGGAAAGGGGAATTGATAGTTCCTTCAGGGATCAATATAATGGACGGTAATGATGTTGATCATGAACAGGATTATGTAAGCCTTGTACTGGATAATATTGAACTGGCACTCAATATCAATACAGTTGAGGATTTACAAAGGTGCAAAGATATACTTCTTGAGAGAAAAGCAGAATCTATCAGCAACTAGTGTTATCAATATAAGTTGGACAAACTTGCTTGTGCGGGTGTTTGGAGTTTTATGAGGTACCTCTTTATCCAACAAAAGGGTGCCTATCAACTTTATTATGTAAATGGTGCTTTTTCTAATTAATTGACTATATTTCTTATTTTTCATTCTTGCACAGAGCACAAACCAAAGAACTTAAATTGAGTGCAGGAATAAAATCCAATATTGTTTAGGTTGTTATACGTAAGAGGATAGGTCTATGAACAAAAAATTATACATGACAATTATTATGGGTGTCATCCTTATGGTTGCGGTCATTGGTAGTGGCTGTACTGATTCCGGAGATGACGTTACCGATGAAGAAAATGAGGAGCTCGCAGAAGTTGATTCTGTCCCCGAGGAAATAGAGGTCGACGATACTAGCTTTACCAATTCAATTGGAATGCAATTTGTGAAAATTCCAGAAGGATCTTTCCTCATGGGTGCACTGGAAGATGAATTGTACAGTGACAAAGATGAGAGGCCTGTACATGAGGTAACTATTGGAAATGACTTCTATATGGGTATTTATGAGGTAACTCAGGAGCAATGGGATGAAGTAATGAGCACCAATCCATCTTACTTTGAAGGTGCTGATCTGCCTGTTGAGAAAGTTTCCTGGGTTGATGCTAATAAATTCATTGATAAGCTCAATAAAATGGAAGATACTGACACATATCGTCTGCCTACTGAAGCTGAATGGGAATATGCAGCTAAGGCTGGTACAGATACGGCTTTCTCATTTGGTGATGATGAATCTATGCTGGTGGGTTATGGCTGGTATGATGATAATTCTGAAGACAAAACACGCCCAGTTGGTATGAAGGAAGCAAATCCATGGGGTCTTTACGATGTGCATGGCAATATCGCTGAATGGGTGGCTGATGAATACCACAGCAACTACCAGAAAGCACCAACCGATGGAAGTGAATGGACAGGTGGGGTTGACAGAAGAGTGATCCGTGGTGGAAGCTGGGAAAATGCAGAATCAAACTGCCGTTCATCTGACAGGGATAGTATCGGTGATGGAAGCCACAAGAATTATATTGGTTTCCGCCTTGTGAAAGAGCTCTGATATCCTTCATGGATATCTGGCTTTTATTTCTTTTTGTAACTATTCAGCCTACCACAATTAGCCTATTGATACTGATTTAATCAAAACGGAGATGTTTGCTCACTAACAACCTAAGAATCAAAAAAGCAATCAATGGCAACAATCAAAATTAATGATCCTAATAAAATGTAGGTCTCAACTTTTTGTCAAGATTGCTATTGATAGTGTTTTTATCAGGCTGAATAGTTACTTCTTTTGTAACTATTCAGCCTGGCACGATTTGCCTATTGGTACTGATTTCATCGAAATAGAGATGTCTGCTCACTAACAATCTAACAATCAAAAAAGCAATCAATAGCAACAATCAAAATAAATGATTCTAATGAAATTTACGTTTCAACTTTTTGTCAAGATTGTTATTGATAGCGTTTTTATCAGGCTGAATAGTTACCTTCTTTTTTTATAATTTGGAGCGAAAAACCCCTGAGTCTTTAGCTGAGGGGTAGTTCACGAAGCCCTTAGTTGAAAACAAATTCAATCACATGAAGAGAAAAGGTTTATCCCGATGCAATATATTTAAATTGAATATTGCAGTAGAAATAGCACACTTACTATTACAGTTATATTTACAATCAAGTTTTAAGCATGGAGAATCCGTATGATAGAGGAGATCACCAATCAATACGACCCACAGAAAATAGAGAAGAAGGTACATGATTTCTGGACAGAGGTCGATGCCTATTCCAAGGTACGTGAGCACAGAAAGGGTGGAAAAAAGTTCTTTTTCGTGGACGGTCCACCATATACCACTGGGCATATACATCTGGGGACTGCCTGGAATAAGATAATCAAAGACTCCATTTTAAGATATCGTTCCATGAACGGCCATGATATCATTGACCGTGCAGGCTGGGATATGCATGGACTTCCAATAGAGGTTAAAGTGGAAGGTGCCCTTGGTTTTACCTCCAAGAAGGATATTGAGGCATATGGTGTTGGCAATTTCATCGAGAAATGTAAGGAATTTGCTCTTACTCAGAAGGATGATATGACCGGTCAATTCCAGATGCTTGGTGCATGGCTTGATTGGGAAGATCCTTATATGACACTCAAGGATGAGTACATTGAGGCTGCCTGGTGGACCCTCAAGCAGGCCCAGGATAAAAATTTACTGGAGCTGGGAAAACGTGTGGTCAACTGGTGTCCGCGCTGCGAAACGGCAATTGCAGATTCTGAAGTCGAGTACGAGGAACGCAAAGATCCTTCCATATTTGTCAAATTCAAGATAAACGGTGAAGAGAACACTTTTGTTGTCATATGGACCACAACTCCATGGACCATCCCCTCCAATGTTGCAGTGGCAGTACATCCGTCATTTGAGTATTCAAAAGTAAAGGCTGTGGCTTCAGATGGTAAGGAAGAAGTCCTTATTGTGGCCTCCGAACTTATGGAAGCTCTGCTCAGGAAAGGAAGGTATGTTGATTATAAAGTGCTGGATACAATGCTTGGCGAGGACCTCACATCACTTTCCTACGAAAGTCCGCTGCATGACATGGTGCCAAAACAGGCATCTATGGAGCACGGCATCTATCTTGCTGATTTTGTGACCGCAGAGAATACTGGTTGTGTACACATTGCCCCCGGGCATGGTATGGACGATTTTGAGGTCGGTAAGAAGAACGGTCTTCCTATCTTCTGTCCAGTGGGTCCTGACGGACGTTACACCGAAGAAGCAGGTGAATATGCTGGTATGCACATCCGTGAGGCCAATAAAGTCATTATCGAGGATCTTAAGGAACGTGGCAACCTACTCTCAGAAGGAACTATTGAACACAGGTACGGACATTGCTGGCGCTGTAAGACTCCTATTATCTATCTTGCTACCAAACAGTGGTTCATTAAAATAGGTGACCTAAAGGAAGAGATGCTTTCAGAAATCGAGAAAGTAAACTGGTATCCTGACTGGGCAGGTTCTGCAAGGTTTAAGGACTGGGTAGAGGGAGCACGTGACTGGTGCATATCACGCCAGAGATACTGGGGTATACCGATACCTGTCTGGATGTGTAATAGCTGTGACAGATTGCATGTCATGGGTACAAAAGAAGAACTTCAGGAAATGTCAGGTCTTACTGAAGATATTGAACTTCACAGACCATACGTGGATGAGGTTTTGCTGGACTGCCAGTGCGGTGGTAAGATGAAGCGTGTGGAAGATGTCTTTGATGTCTGGTTCGATTCAGCCGTAGCTTCATGGGCAACCCTGCGATTCCCGCAGCAAAAGGAACAATTTGATGAATGGTGGCCTGCAGACTTCATCACAGAAGGGCAGGACCAGACTCGTGGATGGTTCTATTCACAACTTGGTGCCAGTATGGTGGCTTTCGGTAAGGCTCCATACAAGAGTGTGCTGATGCATGGTTTTACTCTTGACGACAAAGGCAGGAAGATGTCAAAGAGTCTTGGTAATGTCATTGCACCAGTCGACGTCATTGAGAAGTTCGGTGCAGACACACTGCGTAGTTTCGTACTCTCTTCCAGTTCACCCTGGGATGACCTGAAATTCGTCCCGGATGAACTTGGGAACATCAACAGGACACTAAACATTCTCTGGAATGTGTATCGTTTCCCGTTGCCTTATATGGTGCTTGACAAGTTCGATCCTTCAAAGGTATCACTTGAGTCTGTCAGGCCACATCTGCGTAAAGAGGACAGGTGGATACTTTCCAGGGCACAGTCACTCATTGCTGATGTGGATGATGCCATGGCCAAGTGTACACTGCACAGGGCACTGAGGTCTGTAAACGAGTTCGTCCTTGAGGATCTTTCCAGATGGTATATCCAGCTTATCAGGCCAAGAACCTGGGTAGAGGCTGACGATCCGGACAAGCTTGCAGTCTATCGTGTATTGTATGATGTTTTTGTCCTGACTGCAAAGGTGATTGCACCATTCATGCCACACCTGGCTGAGGAGATGTACCAGAATCTTGTGAAGAACGTTTATCCAGATGCTCCGGTATCAATTCACATGACCGACTGGCCGGTTATCGATGAGAGCCTCGTGGACAAGGATCTTGAAGCTCACATGAAAATGGCTCGTTCAATTGTGGAATCTGCATCCAATGCCCGTCAGAAGGTAGGCAGGAAGCTTAGATGGCCTGTATCACGCATAGTGCTCACTCCTGAGAATCAGCAGGCAGCCGATGCTGTGATGGATCTCAAGTCTGTGCTCATGGATCAGACTAATTCCAAGGACATTGTGCTAACAGGTATAGGCGAATCATGGGATGAACTTGGATTTGAGGTAAATCCAGAGCACGGTGCCATTGGCCCAGTATTTAAAGGCGATGCCGGCAAGGTCATTGGAGCTATAAAACAGACTGACGCTACTGAGTTGAAGACTGCACTAGCTCTGGAAGGGGAGTTCGAACTTGAGATACCTGGTGGAAAAGTCACAATTAAGCCTGAAATGGTGAACTTCACTGAGGCATTGCCTGAAATGGTTGCGAGTGCTCAGTCAAGTGCAGGTGCCATTTATGTGGATGCAAACCTCACCCGTGAGATTGAATCTGAAGGTTTCACGAGGGAAGTTATCCGCAGGGTGCAGGACATGCGAAAAGAGCTCGATCTTGCAGTTGATGACAACATTAGTTCACACATACAGATCAATGACGAAAGAGTTTTGGATCTTGTGCTTGATCGTGAACAGTTCATCGCAAAAGAGACCCGTTCAAATGTTCAGGTGATAGGTCTTGATGTCGACACTTCCGGATCCCTTGAGAAGGACTGGAATGTCGAAGGCATATCCATGAAGATTGGTATATCGAAGGTTAACTGAGGATATATGGACTTTAATGAATGGGAGCCCATTTACGAGTCCATATTAAATGACATGGGCTTTAGCAGGGAAGGTGATGAGCAGGCTGCTCTCATCCTCTCTGGTATGCTCAAAACCTCAAATACTACTGGTGTTCTTAGGCTTCATCAGTTAATCGAAGGAAAAGATATACTTGTGTGCGGCAATGCTCCGTTACTCAGGGATGAACTGGAGCTTGTCAACGCAGATGATTTTGTTATAATAGCTGCCGATGGAGCAGCTGCTGTGCTTGTTGACCGTGATATCATTCCTGAGATCATAGTCACTGATCTTGATGGCGATGTCGATAAAGAGATAGTTGCCAATCAAAAAGGGTGCTTGATGGTGGTGCATGCACATGGTGACAACATTGATAAACTTGAGATGTATGTTCCCTGGCTGACAAGAATGATTGGAAGCACACAGGCAAAATCTCTGGACAATGTGTACAACTTCGGAGGTTTTAGCGATGGTGACCGGTGCGTCTATCTTGCAAAAGAATTCGGCGCTGCCAGTATAACTCTCATAGGTTTTGATTTTGATGATGGTAATGTCGATCCTATTAAGAAAAAGAAACTTAAATGGGCTCGCTTGCTTATTGAAAAGATAATTCCTTAAAATCATAGGACATTTTATTTATCTTTTTTGTAAGTTCTTTACAGATACTGATTTATCAGTATCTATTTATATTTTCGTTATAAATATCTACAGGAGTTTCATGCAAACACTGGTAATCTGCATAGACAGGGATAATGACCTTGGGGACAAAGCGAATGTCCAGGTACCTCTGATAGGTAAAGAAGCTAATATAGAGGCAGCAGTAAAGCTTGCAACAGCAGACCCCGAAGATTCTGATACTAACACGATCTTCGGAGGTGTCAAGATACTTGATGACTTGCTTGCAAGGGGAGTAGATGCGGAAATCATTACCTTTGCAGGCGACAGGAACATTGGTATAATCTCTGACCAGAAGATAGCTAACCAGCTTGATATGATCCTGAAGAAGTTCCCGGCAGAATCTGCGATATTCGTATCTGATGGTGCTGAGGATGAAACGTTGCTACCTATTGTCCAGTCAAGGATCAAGATAGATTCTGTAAGAAGAATCGTGGTAATGCAGAGTGCTAACCTGGAAAGTACATACTACATAATCAAACATGCTTTTAATGACCCCAAAATATCCCAGACATTCTTTGTTCCGCTGGGACTTGCATCTCTTATCTATGCTTTCTTCCTGCTGATTAACTATTCTCAGGGTGCTATCATAGGTATTCTGGCGGCTGTGGGTCTCTATATGCTTTACCGTGGATTCAGCGATACAGTTACTTTCTACTGGGAGCAGTTAAAAGACTCTTTCCATTCAGGAAGAATGACATTTTTCACTTATGCAACGGCAGTTTTCTTAATAGTAGTGGCTACTTTGTTAGGTCTTATGGATGTGTGGTCATTTTACACGTCAGAAGGCATCTGGTATTATGGAGTTGTCCCGCTATTCACAGCTTTCATTAACAAGACTATCTGGATCTACATTCTGGCAATCCTTTTTGCAGATGCGGGAAAGATTATAGATTGTAAGAAACGCGGTGAGTCTTTTAGGCGGTACCTGATACCTGCTTTCTTTGTGGTGTCCATAGGTTTCCTTTTCTGGGGATCCACCAGTTATATTATGTCAATGAGCCCGGTGCTTGGAAGCGGCATAAGTGATCCGCGTTCAGGACTGGAACTATTCGTCTATTCAATAGTATTCGCTATCATCCTTGCACTGACGGGAATCAAAGTATCAAATAATCCGCAGGCGACCGGGAAAAAGTCTAAAAGGTAAAACTATGCAGGAAAAAGAGAACATGTATCATGATCTGGATCTGCATGCCGCTCTAATAGGTGGGGTTGCTTTCACTTCTGAAGGTTCATATCAGGAATTGGCTGTGAACACTCCTTACGGCGATGTCCTCGTCTATACTCTGGAAATCGGAGGCCGGAATGTTGCATTGATACCCAGACATGCAGATGGTGACCGGCATGTTCCACCTCATATGCTTAACAATAGGGCCAATATCCATGCCATACATGAATTGGGTGTGAGGAGAATAATAGCCACCAATTCTGTAGGCACTATGAAAAATCATCCTGTTGGAAGTTTCTTTTTGCCCAATGATTTTATTGATTTTACTAAGAACCGGCCTTCAACATTCTTTGATGAAAGGACGGTACATGTGGACGTAAGTGAACCCTATTGTCCTCAGATACGTCAACTTATAAGTGATTCTCTTACTGAAAGAAATATTGGTTTTTCAGAAGGTGTTTATGCCTGTACTGAAGGTCCAAGATTTGAAACAAAAGCAGAAATACGTATGATGCGACAATTCGGGGATGTTGTCGGCATGACCGGTCTGCCTGAGCTAGTGCTGGCAAAAGAACTGAACATGTGCTATGCATCTATTTGTACCGTGACCAATGATGCATGTGGTCTGGGAACGGGCAAAATGACAGTTAGTGAGGTGCTTGATACTCTCGCAGGCATAAAAAACAGATTGAGGGATGTACTATCAGATGTGATACAATCTCTTCCGGAAAAAGATGGCTGTAATTGTTCTCTGGCAACCTCGGATGCAGAGCTTTAAAATTTAGGACAGATGGATATCATGCAATATCCTTGGATGTATCGATCTGTATACCTTCGCTAATCTTGAATTTTATAATCTCTTCACTGGGAACCATTCCTCTTATCTTTGGAATTGCAAGTTTGCATGCTACTTTGTCCGCTCCTTTGTCAAGCATCGACTCAAATATAACATCGCATACGTTGAAAGTAAAGCTCTCAACATCCTGTGCGTTAGTGTTGTTCAATCCATAAAGGTATGTCAGGCATCCAAGATCTTTTGTTGTTTCATAGAGTACATTAACCAGTTGCTTAATGTATCCTTTGTTTACAGTAAGTTCCATAAAGAATGAGAATGAATCGAAGATTATGTTCACTTCTTCGCCGCTTGAATCATTTGCAATGTTGCGCAGGTTGAACTCGGTGAAATCTATTATTTTGGCATCTATGAATTCGTTACCTACATTATCGGATTTATCCCCACATGCGGTACAATAGTACTCACTGTATATGTCCACAAAGATGATGTTCGTCGGGTCAAATCCAAGGTTTATCACATCATTGAGCACAAACCTTGGTTTCCTGCTTGTTGTGAAATAATAGGTTTTGCGTGATTGTGTGAATTGATAAAGAAAGACCTCAGACATTGAACGTGGGTCCGCTGAAAAATATGTAAGCGATCCAGCCGGCAAACCTCCTCCCATTGTCCTGTCAAGAGCTAAAATTCCAGTTGAACTCAGGCGGAATTCATCTTCAACTACCTGATTTTGTTCCTGTTTTTTAAGACTTTGATAAAGGGAAGGTTCGATCTCATCTCTGGATTCGGCTTCAAAGTTAATGGTTCCAGTTTCCATCATGTTTTTAGAATCCAGCATTTTTCATCCTCAATTATACTAAGTTATTATATATGGTTTAATATTATAAAATACTTCTTTCAGGCAAATACAATAGTATTTATAGACTATCAGTTATCAAAGACCATCAATGACTCTCTGGATACTTGCAAGCACCGAAAGGTCCAAAATTATTATCCTGCCGATACGGGATAAAAAGAAAAAACCTCTTTTTGTCGGTGAACTTGTCCTGAGGCAGACTGATGCAGGCCCGCGTCCGCATAAATTCAAGGTTAAAACTGATGGGAAAGGAGAGTACAGGTCACCATCGGAATTTGTCGACCTTATAAGGATCGCCGATCGTATAATGATAGCAAAAGGTGGCGATGATGAGCAGGCTGCCAGATTTATTGAAATGCTTCAGGGTTTTCAGCTCAGTGCAGATCTTGTAAATGCATGCAGATTCTGCCTGCTGAATAACAAGTTCAATTTCTTGAACAGACGCTCAATTAGATATCATCGGGGTAAATTATGTGAGGAATGTGCAAGGGAAGAACTCTTCCGTACGCTCAAAAGTTCCCATGTAAATTACGGGGATGAAGTATGTCAGCGGTTTGAAGATATAATGCTTAAGACAAAGGATCTTGACAGGACCATGGCCATGATAAGTCCTGATGAGCTGGACCGTGAGCTTACAAAGTTTGATTCCATTGCTGCAAACACTTCCGTATCAAAGGAAATGATAAAGGACCTGCCTCTGCACAAGAGCTTTAAAAAGTTGCTTCTTGCAAAATCTGAAACTCTTCTGCCGGTACAAGCTCTGTCAGTGGAAAATGGTCTTCTTAAAGGGCAGAACCAGCTTGTTACGTCTGTTACAGCCACAGGTAAGACTTTGATAGCCGAGCTGGCAGGTGTTGAGAATATTCTAAGAAAGAAGGGCAGGATGCTTTATCTTGTACCATTGGTGGCACTTGCTAACCAGAAATATGACCAGTTCACAAAACGATATTCACCTATTGGTATCAAAACATCTATCAGGGTGGGTAGTGCACGTATCAAAACCTCAAAGAATGCTTCTATGACGCGAACTCTGGATTCTGATATAATAATAGGGACTTATGAAGGTCTTGATTATATCCTCAGGACAGGTGGTGCTGACCTGCTGGGTCATGTTGGAACAGTTGTCATAGATGAGGTTCACACAATTGAGGATTCTGAAAGAGGTCACCGTCTGGATGGTGCTATTGCCAGATTGAAGTACATTGCTCCAGATGCGCAGTTCATTTATCTATCGGCAACTGTGGCAAAACCACAACTGCGTGCAAAACAGCTTGGTGCGAAACTCATTGAGTATGAGTATCGTCCGGTACCTATTGAAAGACATCTGATACTTTGTCCTGAACATTCCAAGACAAAGATAATGGCAAAACTTGTAAGGGAAGAATTTTCCATAATGTCTTCAAAAGGGCATAAGGGACAGACTATAATATTCACTAATTCAAGACGCAATTGCCATCGCATCTCTGAAGCACTGCCAATATCTGCTGCTCCGTATCATGCTGGTCTTACAAGTCAGGAACGCAAAAAAATTGAAATCGCTTTTGTTAAAGGCAAGCTTCCTGTTGTTGTAACAACAGCAGCTCTTGCAGCCGGGGTGGATTTCCCGGCATCACAGGTCATATTTGAATCTCTGGCAATGGGTATTGCATGGCTTACAATGCAGGACTTCCTTCAAATGCTGGGACGTGCAGGAAGACCTGATTATCATGATCGTGGTGAGGTTATCGTGCTTGCTGTTCCGAACAAGAAATATTCGGGTGATAAGGGTGATACCGAGGATGCTGTTGCCCTGAAACTGCTTAAAGGTGAGATGCAGCATACCAAGGTCCAGTATGGTGATGATGAACAACTGGAAGAAGTTCTTGCATCAGCTGCTGTGACTTCTTCAAGGAAAGACCTTGAAAAGATCCATTTCAATATGCTAGCTGATTATAACGTAGATATTTTGCTTAAAAAACTTGCACGAAATAAGTTCCTGCATGCAAAAGGCGATTTTATCTCACTTACAAGATTTGGAAAGATCGCAGCCGGGCATTTTCTTTCAGTTTCAACGGCATTTCTAATACGTGATTCCGTTCTTGTTGAACAGGACCCTTTGGTTACTGTTTCTAATCTGGAGTTCTTTGATTCGGTCTATTACAAGTATGCGCCTCGTATATCTGCTGCTCTTAATGTAAACCTTCCTTCAAGGGTATTTCAGGGAGCTTCTCTGGATATTCTGTTTGAGGGGGAAAATATGGATAAACTGGATATCACGCTGCGTGACCAGTTGTTCGAGTTTGCTGCTGATTTTCTGACATGTAATTGCCGCGATTCTCCTTATTGTGGTTGTGCTGAGCGTAAGTTCTCAGAGAAGATCATCTCTATCAGGGCCGAAGGGTATGAGCCGGATGGGATTGTAAGGAAACTTGAGAATCTTTATGGAATAACTGCTTACCCAGGAGATGTGCTTGGATATCTGGATAATGTGGTACGTAACCTCGAGGCTGTGGAGATGATCGCCGCAGCACATTCCAAACGGGATATCTCTTTAAGGGCAAGAAGCCTTAGGAAACTCGTTGAGGGCTGATGTCATTATCTGGTCATTAAAGCAATTATCATTGGCATCAAAAATTATAATAGTTATGTCTGCAGATAGATGCCTATTGAGGATGTGATTATATGGGCACAGAAAAACACGAAGGTGACGTGATGACCGACAAACCGGAAGAGATTAAGAAAAAGAAGAATGTCAGAATAGAGCTGCATAAACCGGATGATTTTAAGCAGGTCTACTCCATTGGCGCAATTGGCGGCCACAGTCCTTATGATTTCAGGATTGGGTTCTACAATGATCTGCCTATGGCAGTTAGCAAGAAAGGTGATGAGCAGGTTATTCAGAGACGGCTTGAGACCGAAGTTATACTTTCCCCGCTGGCAACCGTTGAACTTGTACGCTGGCTCAGTCAGCATATACAAAATTATGAAGCCACATTTGGTCCAATTGCAAAACCCCAAATGGGTGTAAAAAAGACGAAGAAACCAGATGTTGTACAGGATAGTACTGAACTACAGGGTTATATGTGATATTGCAGTAAGTATTTATGCGCAAATCGTCAAGAATAAATATGATATTGGCTATTTTAATTAGCCTGAATATAGAATGGCATATAGATAGTATTATTCTTTTAAATGAAAGTGAGGATTAATTTTGTTCCCTAGTAAGAAAGTCCAGAAATTAGTTGGATCTAAAGTCCAGGTAGAGATGAAAGGTGACCTTCACCTGCTCGAAGGAACTTTAAAAAGTGCAGATGATTATATGAACCTGCATATGGTGGATACTGTAGAGATAGCAGACGGCGAGCGCCTGCGTTCCCTTGGTTCTGTCGTATTGCGTGGAAATAATATTATTCTTGTTGTTCCGATGGAAGAATAAACACCCAGTGGAAACTAGCATGAGTATCGAAGAAGATGCATTGAATATTATTCGAGACAGTAAGGAAGGTGTTTTCCAGAATGAACTCTGGAAAATGCTTGAAATCGACAGCCGCAAATGTTCCCGAGTTGTATCGAAGCTTTTGGATGATGAACTTATCATCCGGGAGCAAGCTGTTTCTAACGGAGCCAGGACTTACCTTCTTAAGGTAAAGGAAGACGAGATTCCTTGTTTTGATCTCCTGTTATCTGGAGAGATGTTCTCACCCTGTGCAGGTTGCAGGGATGCATGTCAGCCGGAGTCCTGTGGAAAGCTCACTGCATGGGTTGCAAATCTCAATGATAGTGAAAAAGCAGAGGAAATGTGTTGACCCAGGCGAAAGGTTTAATAACTATGTCTGTTATGTTGGAGTCGCTTCACTAAAGCGAAATCAACGTGCTCCGGTAGTGTAGTCCGGTCAATCATTCCGGCCTTTCGAGCCGAAGACTCGGGTTCGAATCCCGGCCGGAGCACCATACAATTTTTCAACTAATTTTTTGAAGTTAACATTCATGTTTTCTCACAAATTAATAACTGTTCAACTGTATAGATGTCGTTTTTGTAACAATGAATTAAAATTTAATTTATAGATATTTTACTGTGCGGAAGTAATCATAGAGTTCGGCTTTCATCCTGATGAGGTGTTCTTTTTGGGTAAGGTCAGTCGGATATAATTTCTAATGATTTTTGCACTGTAAGCAGAGGTTTACGTGTCATTTGATAATCTTAATTTAATACACCCGCTGAAGCGGGCTTTGTCCGAAAAAGGGTATACTACTCCTACTCCGATACAGAAATTATCTATTCCCCATTTGTTAAATGGTAAAGATATGATCGGTATCGCTCAGACAGGTACAGGCAAGACTGCCGCTTTCTCATTACCAATCCTTCAAAATATGTCTGCATCATACAAGTCTCCACGTCCGGGAAAACCACGTGTTCTTGTACTTGCACCCACCAGGGAGCTTGCAGCACAGATAGGAGATAGTTTTGCAACATATGGCCAGTTCACACGATTCAAGCATACGGTCATATTTGGCGGCGTTGGCCAGAGTCCTCAGGTCAGGGCCCTCTCAAAGGGCGTAGACATCCTTGTAGCGACTCCGGGCAGATTGCTTGACCTTATGGACCAGGGGCATGTGAGACTCTCAGGTGTGGAGTATTTTGTCCTTGATGAAGCTGACAGGATGCTTGACATGGGCTTTATTAACGATGTATACAAGGTCGTTGATCTGCTGCCAAACAAACGTCAATCACTTTTCTATTCAGCCACCATGTCCCCTGATGTATCCAAACTTGCCAGGAAATTACTTACAAATCCTGTTACAGTAGAGGTAACTCCACAGGCAACAACAGTGGAGCTTATAGATCAGTATGTATTTTTCGTTGATTCAGATGATAAGAATGAATTGCTTTTACAACTTCTGAGGGGCAAACATCTGGAGTGTGTTCTTGTGTTCACACGTACAAAGCACCGTGCAAACAAAGTTGCTCAGACGCTTAACAAGAATAGGATTCCTACCGATGCTATTCATGGTAACAAGTCCCAGACCCATCGTACAAAGGCACTCCATGATTTCAGGTCAGGGAAACTTCGCGTGCTTGTTGCAACAGATATTGCAGCTCGTGGAATTGATATTCCAGATATATCCCACGTCATAAATTATGACCTGCCAAATCTCTCTGAAAGCTACGTACACCGCATAGGCCGTACTGCAAGGGCAGGTGCCCAGGGAACAGCATATTCTTTCTGTGCTGCAGATGAGCGTGATTTCCTCCGTGGGATCGAAAAGCTCACCAGAACAAAAATCGAGGTTGCTGAACACGAGTATCATTCAGAAAAGGCTAGAACTGCCACTGGTGATGCAGCAAAGCCAGCTCCAAGGCAACAACGGGGACAGAAAAACCCAAGAGGAAGTTCTAAATCAAGGGGTACAGGCAGAGGCAAGAAGAATGAGAGTAAAGGCCATAAAAATAAGCCTGCGCACTCAGGTGCTAAAAAAAGCCAGGATAAGAGTGTAAACAAAGTTAGCAGTAATGCTGGCAATAAGAGTAGTAGTAATACAGGTGTCAAAAAGGGTACCAAAACAGGCACCAGGAATCACTCTGCTAGCCGAAGTTCTGGTCAGTCCAGAAGTCGCCAGTAATCGCATCACCTCCTATTATTTTATTTTTTGATATTTGAAGGGTTTAACAAGCCTGAGAGTGGGATGGGTTACGCTTGTTTTGTATAACGTATTATTTATCTCCTCATAAAAAACGAAAGTGATATCAAAATGAAGCATCTTATTCAGTTCGCCATAATTCTGGCTATATGTTTTATGGGTGACCTCTTACATAATTACTTTAATCTGCACATTCCGGGAAATGTTCTGGGAATGATGCTGTTGTTATTATTTCTTTTGACAGGTATCATCAAACTGTCCATGATAGAGGATGTAAGCAATTTCATGCTAAAACATCTCTCATTTTTCTTCATTCCGGCAGCCGTGGGTTTGATTACCTGCTTCTCGATACTTGAAGGAAAATGGATTGCTCTGATGTTCATATCCGTGGTTTCGACCTTTATTATTGCAGTTGTAACTGGTACAACAATACAGATACTAATGAATAGGAGACAGTCCGATGAGTGAGCTTATTTCTCTGTTTATTGAGTCTCCTGTATTTGGCATAGGAATATCCCTACTGACATTCTACGCAGGTGGCCTGCTCTACAAAAAAACAGGTTCACCCCTCATGAACCCGCTTGTACTGAGTATGTTAATGATCATAGCTCTCCTTTTGAGCTTTCATATCAGTTTTGAAGACTACAACAGGGGCGGGCAGTTCATATCATTCTTCCTGGGTCCGGCTACCGTTATCCTGGCTGTACCCCTGTACAAGAAGATTAGCCTGCTGAAAGATAATATTGTTCCCATTCTTGCTGGTATCAGTATAGGTTCTGCCGCAGGTATCGTAAGCATTATTGTCATGTGCAAGATGTTCGGCCTTGATGAGCTTGTAAGTATTTCAATGCTACCAAAATCAGTCACAACCCCCATTGGAATAGAGGTATCCAGCCAGCTTGGAGGTCTGCCATCTATAACTGTGGCAGCCATAGTCTTTACGGGCATAGCCGGTGTGTTGCTGGTTCCTATGATCTGCAAATTGTTCAGGATAGAAAACAAGGTGGCTGTAGGAATTGCAATTGGAACATCATCCCACGCACTTGGCACGACCAAAGCCGTTGAGTTGGGAGAGACCGAGGGAGCCATGAGCGGTCTGGCGATAGGTATTGCAGGTTTCGTTACTGTGTTCCTTGCTCCGATACTGGCCAAGTTGCTCATGTGAGCTGCTCTTGTTGGTCTCCGACTCTTGGGAGGTGGAATGGAAATGATTATCTCCACAAACGAAATTATATTCATGGGGAATTTTCACGATTCTTATACAAAAAAGATATCAGGATGTCGCTGACGAGATCAACGAGGAAGATATTGACAGTGTAAAGCTAAATCTTACCATCACAAGGAAGATATGCTGCGGCGGAATGGACAAGAAAGAGTATGATCTGGGCTGGGTCGAGAATCCGAAGGACATGAAGATAACTACTGTTAAGGATTATGAGATCAAGGACAGGGTGCTTGAGGTCTGGGTCGAGCCTTGATTGCTAATTGAATATTTCTACCAAGCTTGTTTATTCAACTTCTATTTCCAGACCGCCTATAAATCCGGTTGCCACGTTGAATATCAATGCCGTGATTATACCGGTAATGAAACCGAGAATTCCATAGAAAATGGGTAATATTATAATCGCCCCTGCCCCGAAAAACATCCCTCCCATTCCAGCATGGTACGACATGGCTCCTATTGTCAGGGAAGCAAGGGTCATGAAAGCTCCTAATATAAGGCCCATTATTGCGTAAAGCACTGCCAGGATCTTTCCTAGTGAAAGCACACCAACTTTTTTAATGTATCTTGTTGCCATAGACTAACCTCCATAATAGTGCAGTAAACTCTATTGCTGGGATATAAATGGGTATCTGTTGTGAGTTTGTAGGTTAGGAGAGAACGTTGTTCGAAGTTTTGATAGAACTAATCCTTTCTTACGATAGATAAAGACGATAAGACTGTTTTTATTACCAAAAGCAGCAATGGCTTTATTATTAAGTTTATACCTCGCATTTGTGAATTAAATTCCTCTATAAATGTTTTGGACTTAGTCAATCCAGAAGTTATTGAAATAACCATAAGCTTTTCCCCTCTCCCCCGAACCCCCTCACCCCTTTTTTTTGTTAACAGGACCCCCTGTAGTAGACGGCATTTACTGGTTTTAATAAAAAATGGTTGTTTTGTTCTGTAAAAAACGAAAAAAAATTGTAACTATTCAGCCTGATAAAAACGCTATCAATAACAATCTTGACAAAAAGTTGAAACGTAAATTTCATTAGGATCATTTATTTTGATTGTTGCTATTGATTGCTTTTTTGATTGTTAGATTGTTAGTGAGCAGACATCTCTATTTCGATGAAATCAGTACCAATAGGCAAATCGTGCCAGGCTGAATAGTTACAAAAAATTAATACTCAATCACGAAAAGTCGAATTTTTTTAAATATCAGACAGTACAGTGTGAATAATCATTAGCTTCATTTTCGCCTGAACACCGAGGATTTCTACAGAGACAAAAAAATAGGATATACAATGTTACAGTTTGAGCAACACTAAGCATATTTTGATCTTAGATATTCCTTAAAAGGTGCCAGAGTCTTAATTTTAATAGTTAACATGGGAATGGGCAAACCCTGTTCAAGCTTGCTCTCAAAAGAACGATGTGATTGTTCGAATTCATCGATTGTTTTTGCAGGAATAGGTTGCTTTAGTATATTCTCTGAATATTCGACATAGTCTTTGAATATATTTGCCCCCATATCACCTGGAAAGAGAAGCAATACATCTGGAACATTGCAGATGTTAAACGGAAACATTCGACATATTGTTGGTCTCCATTCATATACGCTGCACATGTTAGAGTCCAAAAAAGGGCAAGGAGGTTGTATTTTGTACGGATATTCTCCTTCTTCACTGCAGGCTTCAATCACATCAGCCTTATAGTTTGGTGCCTGCATTAATAGATCCAGATCATTTTCATCCAGATTTATATCTGCTATTTTGCAGCAAAGTGCAGGACATGTAGGTGGATAAGAATAGTGTGAAAGTATCTCCTGAATAGTTTCAAAAAAAGGTAAATCACTTAACATTCTTTTTTCAGACATAATAAAAAGGTCAATGGAGTTCTATATGAATTTTTCTAAATCATCTTAGTAGGCAATTCTTGTTTATTTAGTTACAATCAAGTTGCTTGAATTGGGTAAAATGGATGGTAAGGGTTTCATTAGGACTGAGAGCTATTCACTCAGGTTAAAACCATCAGGAGCTAAGAAGGTTACTGAAGAGTTTAACTCAAGAATGAATGCTAAAGTCGAGTACAGGAGGAAAAATACTATTTGGGTAACTGTTCTTTTGTTAAAGGCTAGGGAATTAGCTCAATATCTAGTCGGTAAGAGGAAGACGATTGAGTTCAGTAAACCTTCTTACGTTGGGAAAAGAGATGATACTGACCTGTTGAGGAAAAAGATTCGTAACTATTCAGCCTGATAAAAACACTATCAATAGCAATCTTGACAAAAAGTTGAGACCTACATTTTATTAGGATCATTAATTTTGATTGTTGCCATTGATTGCTTTTTTGATTCTTAGGTTGTTAGTGAGCAAACATCTCCGTTTTGATTAAATCAGTATCAATAGGCTAATTGTGGTAGGCTAAATAGTTACAAAGATTCTTGCTATTGGTTATATTGAATGGAAGCATATGGGATCCTCTAAGGGTACTTTGCATTATATGAAGAAGAATGCCTGAAGTTGAGGAGCCATTTAGCCTGAATGCTCATGTGAGTGAGAGACTGGAAATGTGGAAAGCGGATTTATGAAAAAAATGTGTTTTGTCAAATAGAACGTTAAAAAAAATAAAAGAAATAGTACTTCCTCTTCAATCAAGGCCTCTTTTACCAGGAATTATGCGTTCTTCCACTGGTTTTCCGTAGGGACATACCAGATTACATATTGTACATTCCATGAATCCCCTTTCTGTTATACGACGTATGTGTTTCTCATTTTGAGGAGAAACGTCTTTGTCAAATTCATGGGAAACTACACATTTATCATAAAGAACTTTCTTTCCGGGTTCTACTCCTTGGGAAGGGCCGGGAATAATCGCTTGATATGGACAACTTTTAACACACAGAGACTGTTTCTGACATAGAGGTTGTTCTGCACACAGATCCCGGTCAAAAGGCTCATCTGGCTCAAGTTCCGCATCTGTCAATACTGTCACCCATCTGACTCTGGGTCCATATTCAGGAGTTATAACCTGAGTATTATGCCCTATAAATCCTAATCCTGCAAGATATGCAGCAACCTTTTCATGAACTGCATGAGATGGAAGTGCTTTGTATCCCTTTTCATTTAACCAAGAAATCAAGCGCCATGCACGAGTTTCGGTTACTTCATAGTACAAATTGTAATAGTCAGCTTCCCCTCCAGAGAAATCGCCCGTACTTACAGATGCTATTGCAGCATTCAAACCTTCGTCCCAGAGAACTAAACCCATTACAAATGCAGATTTAGCTTCAGGCATTACTTCAGATGGCCGCATCATTCCTCTATCATCTGGGAAATCAACCTTTTCCAGTTTTTCTAAATCTGAAACACCAAAAAGTTGGAAACCTTCTTGGAAAGCACGTTCTTGTATTTCTTGTTTTAAGTTCATTTTCTCCTCCCTTTTTCCATCACAGGTATTCTAACAGGTAACTATTCAGCCTGGCACGATTTGCCTATTGGTACTGATTTCATCGAAATAGAGATGTCTGCTCACTAACAATCTAACAATCAAAAAAGCAATCAATAGCAACAATCAAAATAAATGATCCTAATGAAATTTACGTTTCAACTTTTTGTCAAGATTGTTATTGATAGCGTTTTTATCAGGCTGAATAGTTACTCTAACAGAAAATAAAACTATCTCAACAGAATATTTGATGCCAAATACATATATACTTAATCCAGTAGCAATTTCCAATGGCAAAAGATAGTTTCAATAATTCAGATTAGCAATCTTATTGAACTTATCAGTTTGATACTTTATAGCCAAAGATTTACTTTGAATTAATGGTAAACAGGTGTATATACCTTTTTTAGGTGAGTGATATTTTTTAAGAGATAATTACAACCCCACTCTTTTTCTCTGGGATATAGAAGACCGGTGGGAGCAGGGGATAAGACCAATGTTATGCTCAATTACGTTTATTCTCTTCTTGAAGCTGAGTGCATGAGAACCATTAATGCAGTTGGTATGGATGTACATGTAGGCTTTTTGCATGAAATGGCAACAGGTAAGAACAGCTTAGTCTATGATCTCCAAGAGCCTTTCAGATTCCTTGTTGATTTTGCAGTTATTAGCTTGATTGAGTCGAGAAAAATGGAGAACAAGGACTTTATCAGGACTGAGAGCTATTCATTGAGGCTCAAACCATCGGGAGCTAAGAAGGTGACTGAGGAGTTCAACAACTGGATGAATAAGAAGGTAGCTTACAAGAAACAATCTGTTATGTGGAGTTATGCTCTGTTATTGAAGACTAGGGAGCTTGCTCAGTATCTTGTTGGTAAAAGGAAGAATCTTGATTTCAGTAAGCCTGCTTATGCTGTTGAAAGGCAGGATTCAGACGAAATCAGGCAGAAGATTCTAAGTATTCCATACTCTGAATGGAAGAAGATGGGTTTCTCTAAAGGCACTCTACATTACATGAAAAAGAATGCTGAAGCGGATAAGCCATTTAGCTTGAATGCACATGTCAGGGAAAGAGTAGAAATGTGGGGAGAGTGTTGATTTAAATCTACTACTTTACGCCATAAAAGTTAATTTGGTACATGAAATGATTTTGTATTTTGCCATTCTTTTCCATATTCATCATATTTAGGAACGCGATTTATAACAATTAAATTTTCCTGACTTCTTGATATCGCTGTATATATGAGATACGGGTTATCAAATTCAATAACAACTATGACATTTTTAAGTTCAAACCCTTTGAAACTATGGATTGTGCTCATTTTAGTTCGAGCATCTCCCATCCAAAAGGATTCCTTATGTATATCATCAAAATCATGGTTTACGTAAATGTTTTTATTTTCGAATCTTTTGACCATTTCTTCACCCATATCACTACATTGGAAAAGCGTAACAATATCTGTTGGGTGTTGGCCAATTTCACTATATAAGTAATTATATGCAGCTTCAATTTGATTTTTTGCTTCATCATCACTTTCACAAGATATCCATCTTAATATATGGTTAAATTCAGACAATTTGGTTTGTGTAGGTATGGGGTGCAATTTTACATTCGGTAAATACATAGTTAAAAATCTGTTAACTTCTTCGGCTATCAACCTAGGAAGACGGATGCAATTGGGTAGTTTGCCCCATGGGCCAGCAAAACCTTTTTTTATCCCTATATTGTCGGTCCACTTTATATTACGCTCATAGATATTCTGTGCTTCGTCACAAACTATCAAAAACTCTTTTCTTCCTTTCTGGAATTTCCTCAATAAATCAATCCATTCAGCTTTGAAGTCTTGAGCTTTATCAATCAAGATTGCATCATATTTTAATTCATCTGTACTAAGGCCAGTATGTGATGCATTTTTAAGGGCATATTCTATAGCTGGAACAACGCACTTAAGAAAAAAAAATTTCGGCTTAGGATATTCCAACTCATTCAATAAGTCTTTGCACAATCCATGGAAATGAGTACAAACAATCTGTGTAGTATAAAACTCAAAAGGCGTTCTTTTAATCATGTCCTTTATATAATGCACTAATGTTTTGTTATACGAAACAATAAGGATTTTATTCTCTTTATCTAGTTCTGCCAATCTAGCTGCTCTGCATGCAACTACTAATGTTTTTCCACTCCCTGCCACTCCTCTTATACGGTGTGATCCTGGCTGGGGTTTAGAATATTTCTCTAGCTCACCCTTGAGATGAATATCCTCGCCTTGTTCTTTAGAATGAAATGGAAGTTGAAGCCATGTTCTAATATGTTTAAAAGTTTCAGTATTTAGTAAATCGTTTTTGTAACTATTCAGCCTAGCTCACTTCCACCAAGCTGATTTCTTCATCCACGATCAATTCTGCAACTTTGGAACAAATGAATTGCCATAAAATATTGCACTAATTGCATCGATAACAGATTCAGAATTCTTATTAACAGTAGACACGTATCCTCTTATACGGCAGAAATTTTTTGCACCCTGTTCACTGCGGAAAGTACCTGATATCTTCTGCTGTACTTTCGTCATTCTGATCTCTCTTTCAGCCTGATTGTTATCAAACGGAACGTTTTGGTCGTACATAAATCGCAAGATATCCTCTTTATGGCCAATAAACCTATCCAGCAAATTCTTTACCGTGGTCTGCTTCTTACGTCCTCGTTTTTTAGACCGCACATTTGATTCCGGATCAGGAGGATTTTCATTCACTCCTAAACAAGTTATGTGATCATAATCCTCACTGAACCTTTGAATTAGCTCAGTATCTAAAAGATCATTATCAACATGATGTTTAATGCATATCAAGAGATCACTCATTATCTTTGGCCACTGTTGATCCCTGTTTTCGGAAGCTCCAGTTAACTCTCGTAATAAATGTGCATTACATAATGAATGTTGACATTCATATTTGTTGTACGGTTTCCAAAAATCATGTGTTGCAACACCAGTGTAACCTGGTAATATGCCCATAGCATCCATTGCTTCTGAGCCCCTTTTGCGATGTGCAAAATAATAGGTCAGTTTGTCTGTACCTGCCACATGAAGCCAATTACGAACTGCATTTATTCTCATTCCTGTTTCATCCAGATTGATGACAGGAGATTCTTTCAGGAGATGTTTCACTGTATTTTCAAAAGCTCCAAGCTTCTCAAAACAACTACGTTCCGTGTTCACCAAAGTAGCAGGACTTATCTTGCATCCCAAAATATCAGAGAACAACTTGGTAACACGCTGATAAGGAAGTAATTGGTAAGTGTGCAAATAAACTGCAAATGACTTAACTCGATGACCGTATTGAGTCGGCTGAGTTACACCATCTGGAAAAAGAGCTTTGTTTACATGAGAACATTTGGGACATGTTTTAATCTCGCAACGATGTTCAATGCAATTGATAGTTATAGGAGGAATGTCAAAGACCTGTCTTCTTTCATAGTCAGAGGGAACAGAAGCTAACGATCTCCCACAATTGACGCATTGATTAACAGGATGAACAATAACTTCATCCGGATCATCATTTATTCTTAATGTAGTACCAGGATGACCGTTTTGACCACCTACATGCTTATTGGTCTTTTTTCTTTGACTTTTAAGGGTTGGTTTATTCCGTGCATAAGAATCAGTAGAAGGTGGTTTGCTACTGTTGCGACTATTCTTTTCAAGCATTTCTTCCAAATGCCTGACACGCTCTTCAAGTTGTGCAATTTGGAGAGATTGATGTTCAATTATCCCAAGTAATCGAGTTACAAGTTCTACTACTGCTTCTGGACCAGCTTCATAAACTGCAAGTATTTCTTCGCGGTCTATACAAATCCCCTCAGATTGATAGACGTTTTTTATGATATTTTACTGAATATTTTTTAACACATAGAATGAAGCCATAGTATATTGTTTTTTGCATCATTAAAACAGTCAGGCTGAATAGTTACAAAATATTAAACCCTCCTTTCACCTCCCCATCCTCTTCTCCACCTGCAACACCTTCAGTGCGATCTTCATCACTGAATCAGGGTTCAATGATATTGAATCAATTCCCTCCTTCACCAGAAACTCTGCGAACTCGGGGAAATCGCTGGGGGCCTGGCCGCAGAGGCCGCTGTGTTTGTTGTTTCTTTTAGCTCCCTGGATTGCCATTGAGACCATTCTCTTCACGGCTTCGTCGCGTTCGTCAAAGGAAGTTGCAAGTATCTCGGAATCCCTGTCCACGCCGAGAGTTAGTTGTGTCAGGTCGTTGGAGCCGATGGAGAAGCCATCGAAGTGCTTGCTGAACTCGTCTATCAACAGGACATTGCTGGGAATTTCGGTCATCATGTAGACCTTAAGTCCGTTTTCTCCTCTTACAAGTTCATTCTTCTTCATTTCCTCAATGACCTTTTTGGCTTCTTCAATGCGACGGCAGAATGGGATCATAAGTATGAGATTGGTCAGGCCCATTTCATCTCTCACTTTTTTCATGGCTTTACACTCAAGAGCGAAGCCTTCCCTGTAACGCTCATCATAGTAACGGGATGCTCCTCTGAAACCCAGCATTGGGTTGCTCTCTTCAATTTCAAAGTACTCTCCGCCTACAAGGCTTGCATATTCGTTGGATTTGAAATCGCTCATACGCACCACCACGGGCTTCGGGTGGAATGCGGCTGTAATGGTTGCAACACCCTGTGCGAGTTTCTCCACGAAAAAGTCTGCTTTATTCTCGTACCGGCCTGTGAGTTTGTCGATCTCTTCCAGTACTTCCGGATCTTTCACCTTCTCAGGGTGAATAAGCGCCATGGGGTGTACTTTGATATAGCTGTTAATGATAAATTCCAATCTTGCAAGTCCTATACCGTCATTTGGTATCATGGACATCGCAAAGGCCTCCTCGGGATTGCCCAGGTTCATCATGATCTCGGTATTTGTCTTCTCCAGTTCCTTGAGGTCAACAGTCTCGATGTGGAATGGAAGTATGCCTTCATGCACGTTGCCTGCATCCCCTTCTGCACAATTCACCGTGACATCCATGCCATCTCTCAGTTTTTCCGTGGCATCCTCTGCTCCTACAACAGCTGGGATGCCGAGTTCACGGCTCACAATAGCTGCATGACAAGTCCTTCCGCCTTTATTGGTTATGATGGCTGCTGCCTGCTTCATTACAGGCTCCCAGTCCGGAGTAGTGGTATCGGCCACAAGTATCTCCCCTGCCTTGAAATCTGGAAGTAGTGCGACATCCGAGATAACATGGACCTTGCCAGAGGCTATTTTTGACCCGACACTTCTACCGGTTACGATAACATCCGAACTCTTATCCAGGTAATAGGTCTCAAGCACATCCTTCCTTTTTAGGGACTGCACCGTCTCCGGCCTTGCCTGTACTATGAACAGCTCTCCGGTTTCGCCATCCTTGGCCCATTCCACATCCATTGGTACATGCTTGCCTCTCTTTTTAGAATAGTGGTCCTCAATGGTCATTGCGAATTTTGCCAGTTGGAGCACTTCATCATCTGTGATACAATACCGTTTCCTGTCTGCTTCAGGCACATCCACGTTACGGGTCAGCACGCGTGAATCACCACGTCCGTATATCATCTTGATATCTTTGCTCCCTCGCTTCCTCTTGATAATAGGCCTGTAACCTTCTTTCAGTGTAGGTTTGAAAACGTAGAACTCATCAGGATTGACAAGTCCCTGTACTACATTCTCTCCAAGACCGTAGGCTCCGGTTATGAATACCACATTCTCAAAACCCGATTCTGTATCGATGGTGAATATCACTCCGCTGGATGCGAGGTCCGAGCGTACCATCTTCATTACACCTATGGAAAGGCCAACTGTGAAGTGGTCGAATCCGTTGTTCACTCTATATGAGATTGCCCTGTCAGTAAAAAGTGATGCAAAGCATCTGTTACAAGCATCTTTCAGAGAATGATAACCATGCACGTTCAGATACGTTTCCTGCTGCCCTGCAAAGGAGGCATTTGGAAGGTCCTCTGCTGTTGCAGAACTGCGAACCGCCACATCCGTATCCTCTCCATACTGCTCGCAGAGTTTGTCATAAGCATCCTTTATTTCTTCCCATAGGTCATCGGGGATACCTGCATCAAGCACGATATTCCTGGCTTTCTTTCCTCTTTGTGAAAGGTCAGTGATATCATCAATATCCAGTCCCTCAAGTGTTGCCTTGAGTTCTTCAAGCACTCCTGCTGACTCGAGGACATGCCAGTAGGCATCTGCAGTTATCGCAAAACCATTGGGAATTTTAATCTCCTTATCTGTCAGTTCCCTGTACATCTCTCCAAGGGATGCATTCTTGCCTCCGACTGAAGGCACGTCATCTATAGTTATTTCTTCAAACCATCGGGTATACTTGCTGTTTAATGTCATGGCCCCACTCCATTTGTTATTCAATTTAATCGTGCAATTCGAGATTTTTAGCCATCATTTCCTATTGCATCAACCGGGCAAATACTCAGTGCCCTTTCACAATCTTTTTTTTCCTCATCATTTTCCGGCTGTTTGAAAACGTAGGCACCCGAATTATTATCGGCCATTTTAAAGTGATTCGGAGCCTCATCCGCACATATCTGGCATGCTATGCAATTTTCATCAACATAATATGGGCCTGGAACATTCTCCGGCATTTTGCTATCTTTATTTGCTATATTTGACTCCCCCTTAAACTAATAATAATTATTTGAGTTCCATAGTACATAAGACATTAGTCTTGAAAGTAAAAGCCAATTATCATGCCTTTTGGCATACCACTATAAACCAGAATGACCATTGAAAACAAAATACCAACGGATAAAAAGGATACTAAAAAAGGAAGGTTATCATGGGCACACAAATAGGAGCATTACTCACAAAGAACCCTATCACTTACGAAGAACTCAGTGGCAAAGTGATTGCGATCGATGCATACAATACCATTTACCAGTTCCTGAGTGCTATTCGCCAGCGTGATGGTTCACTACTCACAGATTCCAATGGAAATCCCACATCCCATCTCACCGGCTTGTTCTCAAGGACCAGCAAACTGAGGGATGCAAACATCAAACCGGTTTTTATTTTTGACGGGAAACCACCGGAGATGAAGAGGGAAACACTGGAAAAACGTAAGGAATGCAAAGAGAATGCAGCCCGTAAATATGAGATTGCCAAGGACGAAGGTAACGTTGAGGACATGAAGAAATTTGCACAGGGAACTTCCCGAATAACCCCGCAGGTACTCGATGAATGCAAAAAACTCCTCGACCTTATGGGTATTCCTCATATTCAGGCAGAATCCGAAGCAGAAGCACAGGCTGCATTCATGGTTTCCCAAGGGGATGCCGATCTTGTAGGCTCACAGGACTACGATGTTTTCCTTTTCGGAGCCGAAGATGTCGTTCGCAATCTGGGAAGCAGTGGAAAAAGAAAGGTCCCTGGTAAGAAAGAGTACGTTGTAAAGACCCCGGAGCATATTTCCCTGACAGGCTCCCTTGAGCAGTTAGACATAACCCGTGAACAGCTTATTGATCTTGCCATCTGCATTGGCACGGATTTCAATGAGGGTATCCATCGTGTGGGTGCCAAGACGGCTCTTAAACTCATACGCAAACATGAGGACATTGATACCATAATCAGGGAAGAGAACAAGGATATCAGGGCATGTACTTCAGTAGAAGAGATTAGGGAATTCTTCCTGAATCCACCCGTAACCATTGATTATAATCTTAGTTGGAAGACGCCGAAGTCGGAGGCCTTGTGTGATTATCTTGTTGAAAGAGACTTTTCGGAAAAGCAGGTGCTCAAGAATACTGAGATCCTAGAGAACAGAGCTAATGATGAGTGCCAGTCCTGTCTTGGGGATTGGTGAGGACAAATATAAAAAAGTGTATAATAGATGCTATTTGGCAATAGTGACATCGAAAGGTGGACTGGCAACTGAAGTTTAAATGTTTTGTCCATTCCACAAATTCAACTATGTATTTGTGGGAACTGTTTTTTAAACCCCTATTTTATCCTTACCAAAAATGAGCACGTTTATGCAGCATTTAAACAAACACACATTAGAGACACTGTTGGCATTTGTAATGTGTTTTTGGCTCTGATTCTGTGACCCGAAAATTGTAAGGGTCTAAAGAGAGGACAGCGTTTCATATTGTATTGAAACACCGCACTCATATGTTGCTAATAGCCTCCTTGCGCGTTCTAAATATGCATTAGAAGCCCTCGAAGACGTTGATGCTACAATCAGGCGAGATCGAAGCGGTCAAGGTTCATTACCTTGTTCCATACCGCTACAAAGTCGTTCTGAAACTTCTCCAGAGAGTCCTCATATCCGTAGACTTCCGCCAAGGCCCGGAGCTGGGAGTTCGAACCGAAGACGAGGTCGACACGGCTAGCAGTCCATTTAAGGTTGCCTGTTGCGTAATCATGCCCCTCGAACACATCGTCTGAGCTTGCCTTCCACTTCGTGCTCATGTCGAGCAGATTCACGAAAAAGTCATTGGTGAGCGTTTCCGGTCGCTTGGTGAAAACACCGTGCTGCGTCTGTTTGTAGTTGGCATTCAAGACACGCATGCCGGCAATGAGAACCGTCATCTCGGGAGCGGTCAGTGTCAGCAGTTGAGCCCGATCGACCAGCAGCTCTTCTGCCGATACGCTGTATTTGGCTTTCTGGTAGTTGAGGAACCCATCGGCTTTTGGTTCGAGTACGGCGAAAGCATCTACGTCGGTTTGCTCCTGGGATGCATCGGTGCGTCCCGGCGAGAAAGGAACGGTCACATTTTTACCGGCAGCCTTCTCTACAGCAGCACATCCTCCCAACACTATCAAATCAGCGAGTGACACCTTCTTCCCACCGGATTGAGCATTGTTGAAATCCCCTTGGATTCCCCCAAGGGTCTCCAGTACCTTCTTCAGTTGGGCTGGCTGGTTTACTTCCCAATCCTTCTGCGGTGCGAGACGTATACGCGCTCCATTCGCACCACCACGCTTATCAGAGCCGCGGAATGTCGAAGCTGAGCACCAGGCAGTCGATACAAGTTCCGGGATGGACAGACCCGCAGCAAGAATCTTGGCCTTGAGATCTGCGATATCCTTTTCGTCAATCAACTCGTGATCGACTTTTGGTACCGGATCCTGCCAGATAAGTTCTTCTGCCGGGACTTCCACACCGAGATAGCGAGAGCGTGGGCCCATGTCACGGTGGGTCAGCTTGAACCATGCGCGGGCGAAAGCATCTGTAAATTCCTCGGTTTTCTCCATGTAGCGCCGTGCAATCGGCTCGTAGATCGGGTCGAACTTCAGAGAGAGGTCCGCTGTGGTCATCATTGGTCTACGCTTCTTCGATGGGTCGTGTGCGTCAACGATCATGTCCTCTTCTTCAACGTCCTTGGCTAGCCATTGGTTCGCACCAGCCGGACTTTTGAGCAATTCATACTCATATTTGAACAGTACTTTCAGATAGCCCATGTCCCATGTGGTTGGGTTTGGCTTCCAGGCGCCCTCGATACCGCTGCTGATTGTATCGCCGCCCTTGCCGATGCCGAAGCTGCTCTTCCAGCCGAGGCCTTGCTCTTCTAAGCCTGCAGCTTCGGGTTCCGGACCAACGTGTGCAGCATCTCCTGCACCATGACACTTGCCGAAGGTGTGTCCGCCGGCGACGAGCGCGACGGTCTCTTCGTCATTCATGGCCATGCGTGCGAAGGTCTCGCGGACATCCCTGCCAGATGCGACCGGATCCGGGTTGCCGTCCGGGCCTTCGGGGTTCACGTATATCAAGCCCATCTGCACGGCTGCCAGGGGATTTTCCAGATCCCTATCTCCGCTGTAGCGACTCTTGGGTTTATCGCTCGTCGCCAGCCATTCCTCTTCAGCACCCCAGTAAACGTCCTCCTCAGGTTCCCAGATGTCCTCGCGTCCACCAGCGAAACCAAAGGTCTTGAATCCCATTGATTCGAGGGCACAGTTGCCGGCTAGAATCATGAGATCTGCCCAGGAGAGTTGCTTTCCATATTTCTGTTTGATCGGCCAGAGCAGCCGGCGTGCCTTGTCGAGGTTCACGTTGTCAGGCCAACTGTTTAGGGGTGCAAAACGTTGGTTTCCAGAACCTCCTCCCCCTCGGCCGTCACCCATACGGTAGGTGCCTGCGCTGTGCCACGCCATCCTGATGAGAAGGCCACCATAGTGCCCCCAATCGGCCGGCCACCAATCCTTGGAGTCGGTCATCAGGGCATAGAGGTCATTCTTAACAGCCTGCAGGTCGAGTTTCTTGAATTCCTCTGCATAGTTAAACGTCTCACCCATCGGATTGCTCAAATTCGAGTGCTGATGGAGAATCTTGAGGTTTAACTGGTTTGGCCACCAGTCCTTAATCGACGTGCCAGCTTGGGCAGTGAATCCCATTGCCGGTTTCTTGCTATCTTCATCCATAATATTCTCTCCTTTCTTTGTTTGAATTTATGCACCTTGCTGCTGTGAATATCGTGCTTCGGTGTTCATCTCTCTAATTAACGTTAGCGAACTTATCGATTGATTTTGATGACAATGGGAGACTTGAGAAATCGCTAGAAAAACGTTGCACTATTTTTTGAGCGTAAGATCTGGAGCCAGCTGCTAGGTTATTTTAATCATCAACGACCGGTATTCCAAATGCAGTAGTTAAGGAAAAATTTCTTTTCACTCATTTAATTTTATTTCTTCATTTGTTGATTATTATATAGAAGAAACAAAAAGCAAAGAGCTAGCTAAGCTCAATTCTTAATTATCCCACTTTTAACCCATTAAAAGATTAAATTTTTCTCTATAAAAAGGTTCTTATGAATAGGATATCTTGAGTTTTTGTTGATATTTTGTAACTATTCAGCCTGATAAAAACGCTATCAATAACAATCTTGACAAAAAGTTGAAACGTAAATTTCATTAGGATCATTTATTTTGATTGTTGCTATTGATTGCTTTTTTGATTGTTAGATTGTTAGTGAGCAGACATCTCTATTTCGATGAAATCAGTACCAATAGGCAAATCGTGCCAGGCTGAATAGTTACGATATTTTTATGGAATGTACCATCTTTTTTTAGATCGTAAAAATGACCGAATACCTTTTCCAGATTATTTTGTTTGATCTTGTTACAAAATTATTCCCTGCAAAAACTAGAAATCTAATGCACACAGATTTAATTTTACAGAGGTGTTTCAGTGGATAAAGAAGTCAAGCCTTCAATAAAAGTATCAAAGAATGGACCATATATTGTCAAAGATCTTAAATTATTCAGGAATTCAAAGAGTGTTTTTATCGAGACAAAACCCGTTATGACACTTTGCAGATGTGGAGGCTCGGCAAAGATGCCATTCTGTGATGGAACACATGCAAAGAACGGTTTTTCCGGGGAAAATGAAAAAGACCGTGTTGTCAACAAAGTTGAAACTTACGTCGGAAAAAACATTAGCATCCACCGTAACAAAGATGTGTGTTGCCATGTAGGTCACTGTGTTCGCACTCTGCCTTCTGTTTTCAAAAAGGGTGAAAAACACTGGGCATATCCGGATGCTGTAAGCCCGGAAGAGATTGCAAAACTCATCAAGACATGTCCTTCTGGTGCATTGAGTTATACTATTAATGGGGAGATGCATAAAGAATATCCACATGAACCGGAAATCTTTGTTCTAAAGGATGGACCTTACAATGTTACAGGGATAGAACTTGATGACCCCGATGGTTCAATACCCGAGACACAGGACCACTATTCTCTTTGCAGATGTGGAGCCTCTAAAAACAAACCATTCTGTGACGGCAGTCACACCAATGCTAAATTCAAGGATGATAAGAATTAAATCCACTTTCTCTTTTTAGGATATTGGGATGTTTGAAAAAAGCATGTTAAGGCTGATTTTGTTATTTATATTGAGAAGGAAGCTAACAATATTGATGAGCAGCAGCTTGATGTGAAGAAGGCTCAGGAGTTTGTCAATGAAAAAGCGGTCTATGATTTCATCCTGAATCTAACCCATGAGAAAGCACGCCAAATAGGAATTAAGCATAGGAGTACTTTGATTTATTTGAAGAAAAAAGCAAAGGAAGGGAAGTTAAATTTTAAGAGCAAGAATGTGAGGGGGATGCTGAATATTTTGTCATAAAGTGATTTTCATAATTTGTCTATTTAACCAAAAGATTTTTGTACAATGGTTCTTTATTAGCGATAGAAAGCGAAAGGAACTCTAACAGTTATAAATGTAAGATGTTAAAGCATGCTTTTAGCAAATTGATTCTCGAGGTTAATTTGCTAAAACGGATGCTTTAATACCTCATTTTTATTATTGCTATTTCCTTGTGTTTTTGTATATAAACCAAAAGAAACAACAAATAAAGGAGATAAGCAATATGAACGTAAATACTAGATTAGCTGTAAGTTTGGAGATTTTTCAAAAAAGGATTGGCATTAATTTCAATAATCAGAGTCTTTTAATAGAAGCACTTATGCATAAATCCTTTTTAAATGAAAATCCCTATTTTAAAGAACGATATGGACTCATTGATGGTCATAATGAAAGATTGGAATTTTTGGGTGATTCTACTTTAGGACATGCAATAGCAGAAGAATTGTATGTGAATTATCCCGGAAGAGAAGGGAATCTTACTGACATAAAAAAACATTATGTTGAAGGAAACAAATTAGCTAAGGTTGCCGAAGAAATTGAATTGAATGAAATTTTGGTAGTAGGCAATGGGGAAGCCATCAATGAACTAGGCCGTAAAGCAAGAAATGAAAATGCTGTGGAAGCGTTAATTGGTGCAATTGACCAAGATCAAGGATACAAAAAAGCAAAAGAATTTATTATAAAATACATTCTTTATGACTTAGTTAATGTTTTAAAAGACATTGAAAAGATGAAAAAAATTGATAATCCAAAAGGAACAGTGAAAGAGATTTGTGATCAGTCACTAGATGCACATGAGTATTTCGTAGTCAAGGAAGAAGGCCCGGATCACAATAAGAAATTTACCGTTGAGTTAGACATAAGTGGTATTACTGTATCTACTGGAGAAGGATTTGGTATAAAGAAGGCGGAAGCTGATGCAGCTGAAAAATACCTTCAAACTTTAGTAAACACAGAATACATGGGATAATCAGTTTTATAATTTTCGTAACTATTCAGCCTACCACAATTAGCCTATTGATACTGATTTAATCAAAACGGAGATGTTTGCTCACTAACAACCTAAGAATCAAAAAAGCAATCAATGACAACAATCAAAATTAATGATCCTAATAAAATGTAGGTCTCAACTTTTTGTCAAGATTGCTATTGATAGTGTTTTTATCAGGCTGAATAGTTACTAATTTTCAACTTTGAATGTGATGACAATAATCACATTCTTTTTTTTGATTTACATCAATATTCTGACTATATGTTTTTTTTTTGAAAGGGCTTGTGTACAAAAAATCAGAGTTCCCTATATCTCAACATGGCTTTGCTACAGCTATAATTTGAACCAAAGTAAGTAAAGAATCACAATAAAAAAGTAAAATGGATTTCTTGAATAGAAGTCAGGTATCACTCCTATGCCTGCAAGTCCTGTCACATTCCTTGTTGCACTTGGTGTAATTAAACTTAATATGGAAGTCTGCTTTTTCGTACCCAGTTTTTTGATTATTGAAAAGTCTACACATTTTGAAAATTCACAAAATTAGCCTTATTCTTTTCATCCTTATACTTACAGTTGTCATCACATTCTTTGTTATGCATGCTGTGCCCACATTTTACGGATTTATTAGTATCTTTATGCCATTCAAGGTCAAATAGCTCAGAAAGATAAAGCATTCCTTCTTCCAGAGAGATACGGGTTGATTTTTTGCAGCACCTGGCTCCACTTGCATCTGCAATCAGCTTCAAGGCTCTGGACGTAGATCCAATGGCATGTGAACGTTCATCAGGAGTCAGGGAAGTTGCTTCAAGCAGAACGCTAACTGCGACTCCAACACCGATTCCTGCTCCGCATGCTCCGTAAAGGCCACAGTAACCTCCTGGTATCTTTTGTCCACGTTTGATGACTTCAAGGATCGCTTTTTCATTTCTTTCACCAATATAATTTTGATAAGCAGCTATTAGCACTCCAGGTACCAGAGCATGGTGTTCTGGTCCATGCATGTGAAAAGAAGGATGCTCCATCAGTTTCTCTGCAATTTCCAGAGGATCTGTCACTTCAGTTTTTAGACAGGCATTTTCAATGACCTTCAATGCGTTCTGGCTGTGGCATTCATTGCAGATGTAATGACCGTTCTTGCACTGAATGTAAGACTCCTCTTCAATTCCACAATAATGACATGTACAGTTAATTGTCTGGCTTAGATATTCAACTTCAGCTTCACATACCAGACAGTTCATTTTTTTATCTGTTTTTAGCATAGATAACTGGGAATCTGGAAGGATTTTTATTTCACATGTAGAGCAATTTATTTTATTTTTGTGTGTAATGTCCAATTTGATCACCTACATAAAATATATATTTGTTTTTTGCAACATAACTTGCGAATATATATCGCTTGAACGTCATTTTTCCTCAATTGTGAAAGTGGTATCAAAAGTACGGTTGGACTGCAACGCAAGCTTTTGCTGAAATTGTAAATCACAAAGTAAGAATTCGAAAACAATCATCACAGCTGGTATAGTATGTTATACACTGCATTAGTATATTAGAAAATATATAGTTATCGGGTAATGAAGATTCTCTCTCAGTATCCGATTTTTGATACTACTCTTAAAAGATCATTGAGCGTGAGTTGTATCACTATGGAGCTAGCCAGTTGTCTGGGGAATAGCACAGTTATGAATCCAATGGATATATTTCCACACGAATTTACAAGAGCAATCCTTTTCAGGTGAATCAACTCTCATTTTTATTGATACTTGTTCTTTAGTAATGGTTACTCACAGTTGATAGCAGTGGAGAAGCAAATTATATGTCTATGCGAGGTGCTTCGATAATGCAATTGCATGCGAAAAATGCTAGAGTGATATGCTGATTCCGTTAAAGTATAGAAAAGCATCAAAAAATGATTTTCTCAGTAAATGATGTAATGATACAAAAAAAGAGAAATGGAAGAGATTTACTCTCTCCATTCATAGATGTATTTTGTTCCGTATATTCCGCCATTGTAGTATGTGTAAATTATTCCAAATGACCCACTAAATCCTCCAGCTCCCGGTACATTTGCTTTGAAAATGCCCTCTTTGACACCGCCACTTGAATCTTTCCATCCCATCCTAAAGGAAGTTCCATATATTTCATCTTCCAGGGAATACTGGCCTGATGTGGCTGCACCTGGTTCAATACGTGCCCTGTCTATGTTAATACTGCTTGTGTCAGACATTCCGATGTTACCAGTTGCTATCACTACGCCTTCTTTTCTTACTTTGATAGCGATCTCTTCTTCAGCAAAATAGAATTCTTTCGGTTCTTCACTGACCGTTCTTACCCGTAATGTTTCGCCGTCTTCTCCTTTGTCACTGGTTAGGACATTACCTCTTTCGTATTCGAGATCGTATGTGTAGTAGTCGTTATATGCCTCTTCTACCTCGTTGTAGTCTTCAACTTCTACGAGGTACCAGCCAGGCACTATGTCTGATGAGCTTGTAGTTGATGATTGTTTTATCTTGGTTCCTGTCCAGACGCCATCCCATGCTGTACCCTCAGATCCATATCTCCATTGTCCTGTCCAGGAATTGCCGTCTTTGCTAAGTTTAAGTTCTACGTCACCTGCATCATTTGGTTCTGCGTATGAAGGACTTTCGGACCAGGTTCCTATGAACGTATCGCCACTTACAACACCTTCAATTTTCCCTTCATCGTCTGGGTATTCACCTATTATCTTATCTCCTGATTGTGTGACTGTCATAATATCGCCCCAACTTGTAGTCCATTCTCCAATGAAGCTACTTGATGCGCTTTTCACTTCGAATCCACTTTTTGGAGTTGGTAGTGCTTCAGTTGTTTCTGTGTTTCCAAATTCTGCCTGCTGGCTGTCTATTGTTGTACCGTCCAGCAAATCAAGTGGTATTGAAACAGTTGCTCCGTCTATTATCTCGAATTCTACTGATTCTTCCACTCCGGCTCCGCTTATTATTACTTTGTAGTCTCCAAGTGGCCAACCGTCATCTGGTTTTTCGAGTATGAAAGTTCCGCGTCCGAAATCTTCTCCGGTTTCTGATTCGAATGTGTAGATCGAGTAATCATTGTCAAGGTAGATCCATTCTACACTTATTATGTCGTTCTCAAAGTTGTCGTAAATGAACCATGCATATAATTCTTCTGAATCCTTTGAGTATTTCAGTACTTTATCGACTGGTATGAAGTTTTGTGTTGATGATGTCATCATCACTTCAAGAAGTCGTGGTTCGCCTGTGGCTGTCATATCGCCATATTTATCCGTTACTGCCTCTACGATCTGCTGCTCTTCTTCGGTTGCTCCGAAGCTTCCAGGCTTATATGAGTCACTTATATCTGTACATCCCGAAAGCGCTATTATACTTATCAGGATCAGTACTACTACTAAATTTGATTTCATTTTGTACCATTCAACCTTTTATTTGTTAATTTATTATGCAATTTGGTTTTACTTTCTTTCTTTATTAATTGACCTATTTTTTATGCATATAACGAACATCCTGGTCTGATTTAAAAAACATGTAGTTGATCCAATATTTTCAATGGATTACGTGCAGTTTATTGACACCATAAAATCTGTAATTATGAAACATTTGCTTAGCAAGCAATTACAGTCTGGAATAATTGCTTTTCATGTTTTGAGCAAAAATCTGCAGAGTAAAAACTGAATAAGTGATTTATGGAAATGACATGATACAGGAGAGTAATACTATAATAAACGTTGTTTTCCTGAAATCAAGGAAATAATCAAAAGATTGATTTGCTCACTCGATTATGCAATTCAAAATAAAAAAAGAGAAATGGAAGAGAATCACTCTCTCCATTCGTATATGTAGTTTGTTCTGTAGGATGCTCCATTACTATAGTAGTAAAGTATTCTGAACGAACCACTAAATGCGTTTTCTCTCGGTGCATTTGCTTTGAATGTTCCTTCTTTGATGGTGCCTGTTGCATCCTGCCAGTCCATCTTGAAGTAAGCTCCATATGTTTCATCTTCCAGATAATAGTGGCTTGAGGAACCTCTGTCAATTGCCATATCTGCCATATCTATGTCAATGGCGCTTGTATCACCAAGTCCAAGTCCGCCAGTTTCCATGAAGGTGGCTTCCTTTCTTACTTTGATTGAAATCTCTTCTTCGGCGGCGTAGAAGTCATTTGGTTCTTCAGAGATCGTTCTTACCTGTGCAGTTTCGCCTTTGTCTCCGATGTCACTGGTCCAGACATTCGCTCTTTCGTAATCTACATCGTAGCTGTAGTAGTCATGTGTGCTTACTACCTTGTCACCGTAGTCTTCAACTGTTGTGAGATACCAGCCAGGTACTGTGTCTGATGATGGTGATGTCGTGGTTGCAGTTGTTGACTGCTCCATTCTGGTTCCTGTCCAGCCACCGCTCCATCCTGCACTATCAGAGCCATATCTCCAGTTTCCTTGGAATGAATTTCCATCACTGCTTAGTTTAAGTTCTGCGTCACCTGCATCGTTTGGTTCTGCGTATGAAGGGCTTTCGGACCAGGTTCCTATGAATACATCGCCGTTTACAACACCTTCAAGTCTTCCCTCGTCGTGTGTGTATTCACCAATTATCTTGTCACCTGATTGTGTGAATATCATATCGCCCCAGTTTGAAGTCCATTCTCCTACGAAGCTGGATGATGTGCTTTCTGCTGTGAATCCGCTTTGTGGAGTTGGTAGTTCATCTGTTGAGTCTGCGTTTTCAAATTCTGCTTTTTGGCTGTTGATTGTTGCACCGGCTAGTTCCAGAGGTGTTGAAACAGTTGCTCCGTCTATTATTTCAAATTCTACGGATTCTTCGACTCCTGCTCCGCTTATTATTACTTTGTAATCTCCAAGTGGCCAGCCTTCATCAGGCTTTTCAAGAATGAATGTTCCGCGTCCAAAGTCTTCGCCAGTTTCTGATTCGAAGGTATATATCGAGAAATCAGTGTCAAGGTATATCCATTCTACACTTATTATGTCGTTCTCAAAGTTATCATAGATGAACCATGCGTACAATTCTTCTGAATCCTTTGAATATTTCAGTACTTTATCGACTGGTATGAAATTTTGTGTTGCTGATGTCATCATCACTTCAAGAAGTCGTGGTTCGCCTGTGGCTGTCATATCGCCATATTTATCCGTTACTGCCTCTACGATCTGCTGCTCTTCTTCGGTTGCTCCGAAGCTTCCAGGCTTATATGAGTCACTTATGTCTGTACATCCCGAAAGTGCAATTATGCCTATCAAGAGCAATGCTACTACTATTTTTGATTTCATTTTTTACCATCCAACCATTTTATTTGGTAATTAATTGTCCATTTTATGTTACACTATTTATTTATTAACTTTTTGATTTTATTCTGGTAAATGGATTACATGTAATTTGGTAGCAGCATAAGAAATACCGATTTTATGGTTCTGTAGAAATCCTTATTTGAACAAAAAACGACATTGAAATCCTCTCAATAGGATTTTCCCCTCTCACCCGAACCCCTCACCCCTTTTTTTTATTACAGGAGCCCCTATAGTAAGCGTTTTCTCATCCTCATTTAATGTAAAATAGCACTTAGAAACCCATTAGCTTTTCTTCTCACCTGAATACTGAGGATTTCTATAGAGCCAAAGTTTGAACTTTTTTAATACTGAAAGTCTCAGAAAGGTCATGGGAGATGGAAAAGAGCGGCTTCTGGAAGGACAGCCCATACCTGATACTCTCAGATTCTTTCCTGTATCCGAACGAGAAGGTGATACTGTAACAGCATATCGTGATGGACAATTCTGACAATTTTGATGTCTATCGCTTCTGGACTCATTTCTTTGTGTTTGATGATCTGAAGCAGATGCTGGAGCCGGAAGGTTTTGAGAACATCGAATGTTTTGATGATGTGTTGCCGGAGATCGATATGTGGAACGGGGAAAATGTGCTGTTTTGTAGGACGAGGGAGGTGGGGAAATGGATGACTGAATGCGTCAGTTTCTTGTTTTTCCAAACTAAATAAGGATTACTGGCTATGAAACAGACAATAATCACGATTTATCTGATATTTATGGAAGCAAACCGGGCATCCAGAGCCTCATATTTGTAGTGTGTATAGATTATCTTTACGTTAAATTTTTAACAGAATATATATATCATTACTTTGATAGGCATTCTATGCTTAAAATTAAGATTATTCTAGTAATTGTATGTACCACATTTGTTTTGATTAGTACAGGCTGCATAGATAATTCTGTTTCTTTATACAGAGGTAAGTATGTGCTTAAACAATACAAATTTTAAAAAAGATAGATTGCTGATTATTCTGATTCTTTCTATAACGCTTTTTACTTCGGCGATCATTGTCGCATCGGCAGCTCCAACTTATGAATTTCAGGACCCTTCTGGAGAATATACCTTCATGTTCACCTTTCCCAATGGGGATATAGTAGGATGCGACCCTGCGTACCATGTTGAAGGAAGGGGTGATTATGTCACATTTTTAGTTGATATTACTCCGGAAAACAAGCAGGCAGGGGTTCGTACTATAATTGAAGTTGAAGGAGTGGATACCAAAGGATGGTCGCTCCTCAAACGTGGCTTTCCTATAAAGAGAATACATAATTCAACTAACGAATTCATGTTGTCCTATCTTGTAAACTCAGATTCTGATCAGCTTACATATAAAACAAGTAGTTTTCATGCTGTACAAGTGTCGAGTAAACAATCTCGAGATCTTAGATATTTGAATTTTTTTATAATGGCTGAAGCAGATGAAACAGATGACTTTTTCATTACTCCTACTTATCAAGAGATCGAATGCGGTAAAACTATCGATTTCACTTTGAAAAAAGAAAGAGGTGGTATTTATTCAGAGATAGATCACAGTGATGTAAAATGGATTGTTGGACAATCCAAATCACTTAGTGAGTTCAGAAGCAATGTAATTATAGGAACAATTGATCGAAATGGTGTTTTCACATCAGAAGAGATCGGTACTTGCACTGTTTTTGCCAGAATGGATGGAGAAATAGTAGACCAGGCAGAAGTGGTTGTAACATGCCCTTGTGACAAGAAAGCAGATTTCCAGGAAGTTATCCGGCTCTACAAACAACGGATACCGGAAGGTCCCTATCACAGAGACCTAAAAGCCGGAGATGTGTGGGCACCTTTTAGCAGCATGAATCCGGGCTATGCTACAAACCTGTATTCTATTACAAATGATGAATACGGAGAATTTACCTGTGGAGCATATCAATCCAATGTATTGGTATTTTTGAGTAAAATGCAGTCTAATCCTGAAGAATGTCACCTTTTGAGCGGATATGATTTTGGCCCCATAGAAGGCTCATACAGCGCCCACCATGCGGTCGTTGTATATCCTAAAGGGACTAACTGGAAAAAGACCGGAATGGTCTTTGATCCATGGTATAGCCAGAAGCCTGAAGTAATGTCTATCAGCGTATGGGAAGATGTTTTTTCACCAATCGCAGGTGATACCTCTCAAGGATACAGGAATGAATACAATACGACCAAAGACCCAAGTGATTTTCACTATGCCCTATGGACTACAGCCGGAGAATTTGTTTCTGAAACAGGTGACCTGATTGGGGATGCAGGTGCATTGGTAGGCTTTGGACAATGTCCGGTAAATATTCTGATCACTGACAATAGTGGCCGTCAACTGGGTGCTATCGATGATGATGAAATGATCTTCGAGATCCCGAATGCTTACGTTACGAGGATGGGAGATGGAGAAGGAGGCTATTCATGGTATTTCATTCTTCCGAATACAGATGAATATGATGTTGACATTACAGCATTTGATGATGGTAATTTTGATTTCTTTGCCATGAACACCAATACAGAGCAACTGCAAAATTATGGGGAGCAGGCTATAAAGAAAGGTGAGGTTGCAGAAGTTGAACTGATTTCAAAGGATCCAACAACTCCAATGACATTACCTGATGGATCTGAAGTAATTCCAACCCTGGAAGAAACCGTAATTCCAGAGGCTAAAAAAAAGGGACTTCCGGGTTTTGAACTCTGGATATCCTTATTTATGGTTTTCCTGGTTGTGCTAGTAAGGAAATCGTAATTCTAAATGTAGGAATGGCATTTTCCCTGGCCACTTTCTTTTTCTTTCATAAAATAGTTTAGTCCAAAAAGTTTACTTAACTTAGTTTCTGATCAAATAATTCTGCGCAAGTTAATCAGTCAATTAGAAAGTAACAAAGTATCAACAAATAAAGCACTTGAATTGCTGAATTGCCTTAAAACAGAGACAACTAAAGCTCAATATGTTAGGCTTCTTCTTAAATATCTTCCAGTTGAACATGATACTACTCTATTAATATATGAAGTTAATCGATACAAAGGAGATGTTCGCGATTTATTATTTCAACTTGCTGAATCTTGGGAAAATTCAACAAATGATGAGATATACTAATCAACTCACTAAATCATAAATTAAATTAAACTTTGTCATTCCCAATAATCTTAAATATCACCTCGACCCTCCAATCTAATAATGTTTAATCCTATCACAACTCGCACTTTACGCAATGTGTCTGTAGTAGTGGTAGTGTTACACGCTTGAGCACGATAATCGGAACTTTTCTGGCTCAAGTGCGCTGTTTTTGGTTAATTTACTGATTAGTGTATCCTGTGTCGGAATCGTTCTTTCCACGGAGAGTTGAAATGGAAGAAATGAATGGAGCAGAGATCTTAGTTAAAAGTCTGGAAGACCTTGGGGTCAAACATATCTTTGGGTATACGGGAGCGGCAATACTTCCGGTATTCCATGCGCTTGCGCAGAGTGATATTGAGATCGTAGTCAACTCCAACGAGCAGTCATCGGCGTTCAGTGCAGCAGGGTATTCCAGGTCAAGCAATGAGGTCGGTGTAGCCATAGTCACATCCGGACCTGCCATTACTAACACACTCACAAGCGTTGCTGATGCTTTTGGTGACTGTATTCCCTTGCTTGTTTTCGCAGGGCAGGTCCCTGAGCATAAGATAGGCACCGACTCATTCCAGCATATCAATGTTAAAGGAGTCTTCGGGGACGCTGCCAAGAAGGTCATACAGGTATCAAATGAAGATGATCTCGAATCAATAATCAAAGACGCCTACTACTTTGCAAGATCAGGAAAACCCGGGCCTGTTGTCATAGATGTTCCTCTGGACAAACAGCAGAAGATGCATGAATACCAGAACATGAACGTCCTGAGGTTCGAGGAAAGTTATCACGATGACAGGCATCTGTGCGAGGAACAATGCGAAGAGTTTTTCCAGATGATCCTGAACTCCAAAAGACCACTTCTATATCTTGGCGGTGGCCTGAACTGCGAAGCAGGAAGTCATGCCATCAGGGAGTTCAACGAGTATTTCGGAATACCTTCAGTTAATACTCTCATGGCAAAAGGTGTCGTTGACGAGCGAAAAGACCTCAACCTCGGGATGTTGGGGATGTTTGGAACACCATCCGCTAATATGCTCATTCAGGAGAACGACTTCTTCTTCGCCATCGGTGTCCGCTGGGATGACAGGGTTGCAGAAAAGGTCGGGTTTGCAATAGGCACCGACATAGCCTACATAGATATCAACCCAGAGAAGATGCACCAGATAAAGATAGAACGAGGGCCAAAATTCTCATTTATCGGGGATGCTGCCACAGCTATCCGGGACCTGCTGAGCTATGCTAAAAAGCACAACATCACGTTGAATATCCATGACTGGCAGGAACGTGCCAGATTCCTGAAGAGGTCCTGGCCTCTGGATTACAACCGTCAGTCCCAGTACATCCAATCTGCTGAAGTCATGGCACTGCTTGCAACCTATGTTGACAGCAACACAAGAATAACCACAGGTGTCGGTAATCACCAGATGCTAGCCGCCCAGCACTTTCCAATGCAGACGGCAAAGTCCTTCATGACCTCCGGCTCCTTTGGAACAATGGGCTTTTCCATGCCAACGTCTATCGGTGTCCACTATGCAAATCCCGATGCGACTGTCATTGCCATAGACGGTGACGGAAGTCTTAGAATGAATCTGGGAGAACTGCATACTGTTGCTTCACTGGACCTACCCATCAAGGTACTCATGCTGAACAACAGGAGTGATGGAATGGTCATGAACCTGCAGGATGTAGCTTATGAAGGGATAAGGACAGGAACTGAGAGACCAAAAGATGTTCACTTTGCTGAGATTGCAAGGTCATTTGGTTTCAGTTATGCAGAAAGGATTACCGATAGAAGTGATCTGAAAGATGGCGTGGAAGCCTTCCTTAATGCAGAAGGACCTTGCTTCCTGGAAATTTGTACGGACAGGGAAGAGATATTGTATCCAAAGGTTCCGGCAGGTGGAGCATATAAGGATATGATATTGGGGCCGTATATTAAGGAGGTATCCGGTAATAACATCGAGTGAAAACGATACATATATCGATTGTGAGTGGGGAGTATGGAAATCCCCATCATTCAATTAACCGTAAAAATGAAAAATCATGAGAAGTTGTTACTTATGGTTCAAATCCGAAATCTTTCGAAAATTCCGATATTTTCGTAATTAACCTCATTACTTTTCCCTTCATTGTAATCATTTCTCCTTCACCATCTCAAGAGATACTCTCTTTAAGGCAACATCAACGTCCAAAACCTTGACAGTTACAGTATCGCCAACAGAAACTACATCATTGGGATCTTTTACAAAGCTGTCACTCAATTTTGAAATATGGATCAGTCCGTCCTGATGAACACCTATATCGACAAAAGCACCGAAATTCGTCACATTGGTTACATTACCTTCAAGTATCATATCCTCTGTCAAATCCTCCAGATCGTTGATCTCTGAAGAAAATTCCACGCTTTTAAACTCTTTTCTAGGATCAATACCCGGCTTCTTCAATTCATCCAGTATATCTGTCAACGTAGGAATTCCGAAATCTTTTGTTACATATTTATCAATATCTATCAATGATATTAACTTCTCATTCCCAATTATCTGATCGAGACTGACTTTTCTGTCGGCAGCCATTTTTTCGACAATATGGTACGTCTCAGGATGGATCGCAGAATTATCAAGTGGGTTAGAACTAGCCCGTATTCTCAAAAAACCGGCACATTGTTCAAATGTTCTTGGGCCCAGTCTGGACACTTTATTAAGCTCCTTTCTGCTCTTAAAAGAGCCGTGTTCAGTTCTGTATAGTACGATATTCTCAGCAATTGCTCTTTTGATACCTGATGCATATGACAATAATTCAACTGAGGCAGTATTGAGCTCGACCCCCACATAGTTAACACAGGATTCAACTGTCATATCAAGGAATCTCTTTAATTCTTTCTGGTCAATATCATGCTGATACTGGCCCACACCTATTGATTTAGGATCAATTTTAACCAATTCCGCAAGTGGATCCTGCAGTCTTCTGGCAATACTGATAGCACCCCTGACTGTTATGTCCATATCAGGAAATTCTCGAATGGCAGTTTCAGACGCAGAATAAACCGATGCCCCCGCTTCACTGACCACAACTGATCTTATGTTGAGGTCATGCCTGTTTATAATATCCCTTACAAAAATATCGGTTTCCTTAGAAGCAGTACCATTTCCAATTGAGATCAGCTCGATTTCATATTGCTCAATTAGATTCAGGAGAATTCTGGATGCTTCATCCTCTCTTTTTTGAGGCTCATGTGGATAGATCACATTAAATTTCTTAAAATCTCCATTTTTGTCGATTACAACAACCTTACATCCTGACCGGTAACCGGGGTCTATACCCATTATTATTCTAGCGCCGGCAGGAGGTGATAGAAGCAGATTTTTGAGGTTCCTTGAAAACACCTTTATGGCTTCTTTTTCAGCATCCTCCATTTTGAGGTTAAATACTTCTTTTTCAATGGAAGGGAATATCAGTCTTTTAAAACTATCTTTTACTGAATCCTTGATTTCTGCGGTGAATAAAAAGTCACTTCTTTTAACAACATCTGACTCGATCAGACCTATTATGTGCTCTTCATCAACTTCAATCTTCCAGGTAAGCACATCCTCTGCTGATCCACGTCGAATCGCAAGCATCCTGTGAGATGGTGATTTTTGTATTAATTCAGAAAATTCATAATAATTCTGGAACTTTGATTTTTTTTCAATCCAGTCTTTCTTTGCTTTTGAGGATATAAAACCCCTTTTCTGAATAATATTCCTTACCAATCCTCGCGTGAACTCGTTGTTTGATATCAGTTCAGCAATAATGTCCAAAGCGCCGGCAAGGGCATCTTCGTATGTCTGTACTCCTTTTTTTGGATCAATATATTTTGAGACGATTGATTTTTTTGTTCCTTTTATATTTTGCTGAAGGTATATCAGATCAGCAAGCGGCTCAAGACCCTTTTCTTTTGCAATGGTAGCCCGTGTCATTTTTCTGGGCTTGAAAGGGAGGTACATGTCCTCAAGAATGTTTTTATCGGTACAGCCAAGTATCTTCTGCTTAAGTTCAAGGGTTAGTTTGTCCTGGCCTTCAATTGTCTTTAAAATGATTTCTTTTCTTTTTTCGAGCTCTTTGTAATATTCATATTTTTCAGATATGGAGCGGATATTAGTCTCATCCAGACCATGGGTTTTTTCTTTTCGGTACCTTGCAATAAAAGGGATGGTTGCCCCATCTTCAAAAAGTTCAATTGTATATTTAATTGAAAGGTCATTTAATTCAAGATCTTTTGCAATATTACTTATAATAAATTGAGAACTCATCCGGCACATCCTGCATTAATATATAATGTTTTTGTAAAAATGCTCTACGTTTTCTAATTCTTCAATTATTGATGTACTTGCATCCATTGCATTACCTATTTTTATAGATTGGTATTTTCCATAGATGTCTGGGGAATGATTCACATATATGTACAGCCCACCACAAAAAACAGGCACAATTTTAACAAAAAAATAAACCTTGAAATACTCATAAGCTTTTCCCCTCTCCCCCACACACCCCCTCACCTCTTTTTTTGTATTTACAGGAGTCACTATAGTAGACGTTTCTCATCCTCATTCCATGTAATACAAAATTATACTTAGAGAATCCATTAGCTTTCATTCTCGCTTGAATACCGAGGATTTCTATAGATTCATATACCTACTAACATATAGTGATTCTATGCATCCTAAAAAAGCAGCATTTCTTAATATTGGAATTTCGATCATCTTTGTGATTGCAATAATCATTTCAGATCACATATTTGAAGGCACGCAGCATGAGCAAATGGCATTGTACCTGCTTATTGCCCTATGGTGGATTCCTTTCTCGTTAATATCAGTAGCAGGAACAAAGGGAGTAAAATAAAACCCATTCATTTATTCATCAATAAATTCTCTTTTGTTTGAGAGTGGGGTTCTTTCCAATAATGTGCCACTCCTGTTTTATTAAAGCTTATTCTAGTTTGACTTTGAATACACTGTTTTGTCCATTAAAATACTCAGCTCAATAACAGGGTGAATCAGTCAATATGGTTTATAATTGAACATTTATACAAAAAGAAACAAATTGAACATGCATTTACTAACGCAGGTTTGGTGTGGTTTATGAGAAAAGCGATAATAATAGCCTTAATGTTGTTGGTCCTGCTAAATGCCGGATGCGCAGGTATTGGAAGCAGTCCCACAAAAACAGTGGAGAACTTTGTATCACAGTTCGACGAAGGGAACTATGATGAATGTTATGACATGATGTCATCAGATTACAAGCAATATACTGACTTTGCATCTTTTGTAAACAGCTGTAAAGATGTAAATCCTGAAAAGTATGAACTCATAGAAATTTCAAATGAGTACATTTATGAGGATGAAGCAGTCGTTGATGTGCTGGTTAATAGATCATCTGTTGAGTCAAGTTCTTGGCTGGAAACTCTTCTAGAAGGTACGTCAGAAACGGGCATGACCACAGAGCAAATAGAGCTCGTAAAACAGGAAGATGAATGGAAAATTACAGTATTTCCTTATGTGTTGACATGATAAGTTGAGCATAAATAAGTAATGAATGGGAGTGGGAAAAAGATGAGAGATGTCATATTATTGATAACATGCAGCCTGGATGGCTTCATAGCAGCAGAGGACGGGAATGTGGACTGGCTGTTGCAGGAAGAAGAATACGACTTCGATTCATTTATGCATGGGGTGGAAACCTTGCTCATGGGTCACAAGACTTACGAACAGGTATTGGGTTTTGGTAAATGGCCTTATGAAGATAAAGAGTGTTATGTATTCACAAAGCAGCATCCTTCTTCTGAAGATGACAGAGTCATATTTTCAGATGATCCGGTTGGCACAACCGAGAACCTGATGCTTGGAACCGGCGGCTCAATATGGGTTGTTGGTGGTGCTTCCATCATTTCCATGCTTCTCAACAAAGGACTTATCCATGAACTCAGAATAGCAATACAGCCAATAGTGCTTGGAAAAGGTATACCACTTTTCAGGGACATAAAAAAGAGCATAGGGCTGGAACTTAAAAGTACAGAGAAATATGAATCAGGACTTGTTGAGCTTGTGTACACACCAAAGGCATAACAAAGTCGTATATGGGATTAATTAAATAGTAACCTGTAGTACTTAGCAACAGCTAAAAACATCATAGGACATTTGAATGATGTCTTTAATTAATGAAATGGAAGAATTATGACAGAAGATTCAATCGATGAACAGGTAAAGTGGGTTGTAAGTGTTGACCGCAGGCTTATTTTAATGGAATACATGAAAACTCACTTAATAGCCAAAGCTTCTGAAATAGCTCATGATACCCAGAGATCGACCCAGAATATCAGTCGTGCCTTAAAGGAATTTGAAGACCATGGACTTATTGAGTGTCTTACTCCAGCAAAGACCACATGGAAAAAATACGTCCTGACAGATATAGGAACAACGGTCATGGAAAAGATGGATGGTAAGTTTTTCAACTAACCAGAAAGTATAGTCTATCATTTTTTCTCAACATATCATTTTTTCAGGCTCTGTAGGAAGTCGAATGAGGTTCATATCTTTAATTTCTACAAAGCCAATAGTTTATTCTTAATAGAATGATGACCTATACAGCAAATCGAAAAAAAGGTGTTTTATGTGGATACGGATGAACATGAAATTAAATTAGCAAACTGGCTGTCTACGGAGATAATTGCATATTCCAAACAGTTGTTTCCATTGATAGAGTTTGTAGAGGTTGAGGGAGAGAGTGATGGTGGATCAAAAATATATCGTTATGATGAACCAATACCTGAAGCCAGAGAGATCCTTGACATACTGCCTGCCAAATATGAAGAATGGTGTACAAAATGCAGGCCACTGCTCGAAAAATACTTTCCGGGAGAACTTGAAGATTTCAATCGTTCATATGAGGTCGTAGAGAATGTCCTGAGTTTTGACTATAGAACAAAAATTCCAAACACAAATAAAGCATATATGGAATTTCACAAGCATATAATGACCCAGATGACCCTTGCATCCCACCTATCTAAAAAGTTAAAGAAATGATTCGTGTAGAATAATTTCTACCGAGCCATTTTCTATTTAAGTTATGTGTTCTCATTTTGTAACTATTCAGCCTGATAAAAACACTATCAATAGCAATCTTGACAAAAAGTTGAGACCTACATTTTATTAGGATCATTGTAACTATTCAGCCTGGCACGATTTGCCTATTGGTACTGATTTCATCGAAATAGAGATGTCTGCTCACTAACAATCTAACAATCAAAAAAGCAATCAATAGCAACAATCAAAATAAATGATCCTAATGAAATTTACGTTTCAACTTTTTGTCAAGATTGTTATTGATAGCGTTTTTATCAGGCTGAATAGTTACGGATCATTAATTTTGATTGTTGCCATTGATTGCTTTTTTGATTCTTAGGTTGTTAGTGAGCAAACATCTCCGTTTTGATTAAATCAGTATCAATAGGCTAATTGTGGTAGGCTGAATAGTTACCTCATTTTTAACTATGGTCCTTTGCTTTGTAGCAAAAATTTTCATTTAATATTCATATAGTATGTTTTTTTAAAATCATGTCTCATTTTTTTATTCGCAAAGTCTATTTTTCAGGAGACTGTCGGATAATTATCGATTTAAAGCTTTTCGAGTCATAGATGTCGAATTTTTAGTATATTGACTAAATTTTGGCTCTGTAGAAATTCTCTAATGAATTCATGAAGATTAGTGAAATGTGGAACAAACACACTGTTCCCTTTATGTTTTTTGTGCTTCTGTAGAGCCTAAACATACTATATATTTATATATAGACAGACGCTTCTATGGTGCTCCGTAAAAATAGATGGTGTATATCTAGATGGATAAATCAAATGAGATTGAGAGCAGGATCATAAAGCGTTTTAATGGATTATTTCCAGTGATCAGAAGGCAGTTTTTATTATAGCAATTATAACACTTCAAATTGCCTTTACAATAACTTCTGTCCTGAAACCGATGATCAGTTGTTATAAAGCGATTATTGGAAACATGCTTGCTTTTTTCACTGGTAATTCAAAGCATTTCATACCCGGATAAATAGTCACAAAGTGACTCCATCTAAAGTTACATTTTTCGCAAAACACCCCACGATCTATAATAGCTCATTTTCAATATTAAGAATTTGAGAGTTTGTAGGTGCATAGTAATTTTTTAAAATAGGACCAAATATGGCATTTATAGAAAATTTAAAGAACGATGAATTAAACCTCAAAAATGAGGTGTTATCCGGCCTGACAGTTTCACTGGCCCTTGTACCTGAAGCTGTAGCCTTTTCAATAATAGCAAATGTTAGTCCATTGGTTGGACTCTACTCTGCATTCATCATTGGATTAATAACAGCAATTATAGGCGGCAGACCGGGAATGATCTCCGGTGCCACAGGTGCAATAGCAGTCGTAGTTGTTGCCCTGGTAATCCAACAAGGAGTTGAATATCTTTTTGCCGCAGTAGTTCTAATGGGTATTATCCAGATTAGCATTGGAGCCTTGAAATTAGGTAAATTCATTCGGCTTGTGCCACATGCAGTAATGTTTGGATTTGTGAATGGACTGGCTATCGTTATTTTCATGGCTCAGCTTTCCCAGTTCAAATTTATTGACATCAATGGGACAGAACACTGGTTAGGTGGACAGGCACTCATGATTATGCTAGGCTTTGTAGGCCTGACAATGGCTATCATCTATTTGATGCCCAGATTGACAAAAGCTGTTCCTGCTTCACTAACTGCGATTATAGTTGTTTCAGCCATTGTGATCTCATTCCAGATACAAACCAGAACAGTTGGAGATATTGCATCCATTGCAGGCGGTTTTCCTAAATTCCATATACCTCAGGTCCCATTCAATCTGGAAACACTGAAAATTGTATTCCCATATTCACTCATCATGGCATTGGTAGGCTTGATAGAAAGTCTATTGACGCTGACCGTGATAGATGAAATGACAGAAACAAGAGGCAGGGCTAATAAAGAAAGTGTTGCACAGGGTGTTGCCAATTTTGTCTGTGGCTTATTTGGAGGAATGGGCGGCTGTGCCATGATAGGACAAAGTCTCATCAATATAAATTCAGGTGCAAGAAGCAGAATATCAGGAGTCGCTGCAGCTATTGCCCTATTACTTTTTGTGCTGGTAGGCGCCCCTCTTATCGAAATGATACCAATGGCAGCATTAGTTGGAGTGATGTTTGTAGTTGCCATCGGAACATTTGAATGGGCTTCGTTGAAAATACTTAGTAAAGTACCCATGACGGATGTGATTGTGATGGTGCTCGTCGCAGCTATAACTGTCATCTACCACAACCTTGCAGTAGCGGTAATTGCAGGTGTTATCATTTCCGCATTGGCTTTTGCCTGGGAGAATGCCAAACTGGTGCGTACAAGAGAAGTAGTTGATGAAAACGGAATAAAGCACTACGAATTCTTTGGTCCGTTGTTCTTTGGTTCAGTTACAGAGTTTCAAAATAAATTTGATGTACTAAATGATCCGGAAGAGATAATTATTGATCTCAAAGAATCAAGAGTTGCAGACCATTCTGCAATTGAAGCATTAAATAAGATAACTGAACGCTATGCAAAGGTAGGTAAAAAGGTTCATCTGCGCCATTTAAGTGAAGATTGTCAAATACTACTGGACAACGCATCTGCCATAATTGAGGTTAATCACTGGGAAGATCCGCATTACAAAGTTCCTTCTGACATACTGGCATAAGGTTTCCCTATGGAAAATAGGCGGATAACAGTTATTTAAAGAAGAGGGATATCAGCAATTATGATAAACCCTCACTTATTTTTTGTAGCAAATGATAAAGCATGTCCCAGTTCTTTTGTTGTAATATGGTATCTTTACTGACCGGTGCAATAAGTATAGTATTCCTTTTCAATAGTTCAAATCGATAATTAGCACTACCATATGCTCCATCTGCAAGCTTATTGTGCATTACATGAGAAATTGATGTCTTCGAAATCCATATACTCTGTATTAAAATGCTTATCTGAATTATATATCCTCAATTCAGTTTGTTTTCATATCTGCTATTTAGGGAAAATATTATGGTCACAAATTGGAACAAAGCGACAGCTGCACAGATAATTCCGATAGGATAGGAGATGCTGATTGGTAAACTTAAACCTTCAGGTGCTTGCAAAATGTAGGTTGTTACTACTGCTGTCATGAATGTAGCCGGCAAAGTAGCTATCCAGTGTAGTTTATCATTCTTTACAAGATAAACAGCAGATGTCCACAGGACTATGGTTGCTAATACCTGGTTTGAGAATGCAAAGTAGCGCCAGACAACACTAAAATCGATCAGGGTCAGTCCAAATCCCATGACAAATATCGGGACAGCTATTATCAACCTGTTTTTTAAAGGCTTCTGATTTAAGTTTATCGCATCGGCCACAGTTAGACGTGCACTTCTGAAAGCTGTATCTCCAGAAGTAATAGGACAAACAATAACACCCAGGATAGCTAGAATTCCTCCAAGAGGTCCCAACAAACCCAGTGAAACATCGTTTACTACTAAAGCAGCGCCTCCAGTGACAGTCACTTCATTTAAACCGGAAATCCCTCCTGGGAAGAAAGACATTGCAGCAGCAGCCCAAATCAGTGCGATAACTCCTTCTGCTATCATGGCTCCATAAAAAACACGGCGACCATACGTCTCATTCGGCAGGCACCTTGACATTATGGGAGATTGCGTTGAATGAAATCCGCTGACAGCTCCGCAGGCAATGGTTATGAAAAGCATGGGCCATAAAGGCTGACTATCGGGATGCAAGCTCCGAAGAGTGATTTCAGGTATTTCATAACCTTTTATAAGAAGCATAAAGCCGATGCTGAATGCCATTATAAGTAAAACGGCCCCAAATAAAGGATAAATGCGGCCTATAACTTTATCGACTGGAACAACTGTGGCTATGAAATAATATAGAAGAATGATGGCCAGCCAGAAATTCTGTTTGGCCAATATCCCTGTAAATCCTAAATTGGTTAGAAGTCCTACTGGGCCGGAAGTGAAAACAGTTCCTATGAGTATTAGCAAAACGAAGGAGAAAGCGATCATGATTATTCTTACTTGTCTGCCTAAATACACCCCTACAATTTCTGAAATGCTTTTTCCCCCGTGGCGGACACTTAGCATTCCTGAAAAATAATCATGCACTCCACCTGCAAAAATACTGCCCAGTACAATCCATAGAAAAGCTGCCGGACCGTATAAAGCACCCATAATAGCACCAAATATAGGACCTAATCCTGCAATGTTGAGAAACTGGATAAGAAATATTTGAGGCCAGCTAAGAGGAATGAAATCAACACCATCTTCCTGTGTATATGCGGGTGTTTTTCTGCTGGGCTCAATTCCAAATATACGTTCTACAAATGCTCCATAAACGAAATAGCCCATTACAAGTGCAATTAAAGAAGCTAAAAAACTAATCATATTACACAAGTAATATATTCAAAAACTAATAAAGGTTATTGTATAAAAGTAAACTTCTTATAAAAAACATCAAACAAAAAAAGTAGGGAACTAAATAACCAATGTATTAAAAATAGTAAAAAATGACAGAAAAAGCATATTACACGTATTTTTCTGTATTCTCAGCATTAACTCTCACTTTTTATCAGGCTTCTTGAGGGAGAGCTTTGTAACCATCGACCAGTTCTACATTAGCATTAATAACAGAACTCTTGAACTTGACAAGATCGGAAGTTATATCTTCAAGACTTTCCACATCTTCCTGCTTTGTAATTACTTTACCATCTGGTATGACCTTCTGAGGAGGTATTTCCACAGCGCGAACTGTCGCATTATGTAAAACCACGACATTGTTACCGATATTACAGTCAAACACTACAGCACCGAATCCTACAAAGCATCCGCGACCGATACTGCATGGTCCATGAACAATGCATCCATGTGCAAGTGAAGTATTCTTTTCTATGATTACTTCTGAATTGGACAATGCATGAACTATTACATTATCCTGCACATTGCAGTTGTCTCCTATTGTAACTGAAGAACCGGGTTCATCTGCTCTGATGATAGCGTTATGCGCTACAAACACATTATCACCAATTGTTACATCTCCGACAATGATCGCAGTTTCAGAGATCCATGCCTTTTCACTAATTATTGGATGTTGATTTTGGGGATTTGGATAGAGCATTTTGAGTACCACCTTTAATGTAAGATTGATTTTCTGAAGGATAACCTCATATGTGATTGTATATGATAATATATGAGAACTTATTTAAACTTATTGATGAAAACGTTCCACTGTAGATATTTTAGCATATAATCTACAATAAAATGTGATATGTGATAACTTTCAACTTTAAAAAAGCATAAAAATCATCAGAAATTCTAACATAACTGGATAATATGTTGAAAATTCCCGATGGTTCGAAGCACTTGTGGCTCGCTTGTAAGAAAAATAGTTTGAGATTTAAGAATTCATAATTTAAGACGTGTCAGTAGATTCATCTATAGATTTCAGGTAATTCTTAGCTGCAGCTTTCTCTGCGCTTCTTTTACTGTTGCCTTCTCCTGTTGCAAGTAACTCTTCGTCCAGATAAAGCCCTACAGTATAATTCTTATCGTGGTCTGGTCCGTTCTCTCCCGTGAGCCTATAACATGGGTTCCCTGCCCCGGTTTTGTGGAAGAGTTCCTGTATTCTTCCCTTTGGATTGGAAACAGGTATCTTTCCAAGGGCATCGTCTATATCAAAGAACCTGTACACAAAGTCCTTTGCTATTAAATAATTGTTATTGGAGTTACTGTCTTTTTTGCTATGCCCGCCATCAAGATATATTGCTCCAATAAGTGCTTCGATTATATCCGAAAGTTTTCCGTCAATATTTACCAGCTCTTCAGACAATACAAACCTTGAAAGCTTGATCTTTTGGGCTACAGGTTTGAGGTTCTTGTTCGAAGCAAGTACTTCCCTGATCTTTGTGGAAACACCTTCGATAGTAAGTCCATTTGATCTTGCATACTCATCGATCTCTTCGCTATGGTATGCATATTCAGCAACTATAAGGCCCAGTACCGAATCTCCAAGGTACTCAAGTTTTTCGTAATCCTTGTTCTCAAGACCATTCACTTTTTTAAAAGCACTCAATTTATCCTGATTACCACTAAAAAGTGAACCATGTAACAATGCCTGTACAAGGTATCTGGTATCATTGAATCTGAATTGTATGATTTCCTGAAATTCTTCCAGGTCATTTACATTTACACTCAGGTCTGGATTAACTCTCACTTTTTTTCCTCACTTTTTTTCCTGCTTGCTTATTCGAGCAGTAATATCCCTACGCATTTGACTCTGTCAAAGTTACAGTATTCAATTTCAAGTCCTTTTTTCTCCATGAGTTTGGAAAGGTTTACTCCAACTGCTTCAGGAGGAAAACGTCTCATTTCCGGCTTTCTGCATACATCACCGCAAGTATCACATTCGTTGCAGGCACCCGGACGGAGTAATTGTGCATATGTGAACCCATTTCTGAAAGCTTCATGTTCCAGTTCCAGCATCTTGTGGAAAGAATCCTTGCGCAGTCGTGACCAGGCTTTGAATATATCTTTTTCATCAGAAGTATCATGTTCTTCGATAAGCAGGATAGCTGCGCTATATTCTCTTAATATATCCCTGAACTCATCAATTGAAATAATATGTGGAGGGCAACTCAGACGTTTTCCATAACCTCTGCACCCATAGGCACATTTGAGCCTGGCTCTGTTTTCCACATCGATCTCAGAGGCATCCAGCAAGTATGCTGCAAGCCCGAATTCTTTTGCCCTGTCAAATAATATCTGGATGTCTTTTGTCATTTGATGCTCTTTAATAAAACACGATCGTTTAAAAAAGAATCGAATTGAAGCTCTGTAGCAATTTTATGTAAATCTATATCCTTGGACAGAATCGTGTACCTTGCTGACAAGGTATGGTGTTCTTCACGGAGTACAGACCATAACAACTCTTATTAAAATGAAGTTTATAAGGACGATTAAAATAAAGATAGATGTGTACAAAGTGTCAAATCCAAATTTAAAATCGTAATTTTATGATCGTTGTATGCGGAATCTTCTCCCCCTTTTTTAGTTTCAATGAAACTGCTATCAACACATACAACATCCATGGTGAACTTACCTTTTTGGTAAGCGGAATCCCGAAGGAATTCCATTATCACAGTCCATATTCCTTCCTCTGACCACCTTTTTAGTCTTCTCCAGGCAGTTCTGGGAACCATAACTAACTGGCGTATCTCCCCATCTGCAACCGGTTATCAGAACAAAGAGAATACCATTGATGACCATACGGTCATCAGCTCTCTTTCTTCCGGTTATTGGTTGCGGAGGTAAGTGTGGTCTAATAAACTTCCATTGCTCATCAGAGAGTTCTCTGAATTTCATTCATATCCCCATAATAATATTAAGAAAGATAGTATTTATAGTTTTGATATGGGTTCAAGAATAATTTCCTTTATTATGGATTATCTTCGTTCTGTTTTCCATTAATTGGCAATCCAATAACTCGGTACAAATTAATCATTATTATAGTAACTGTTGTTTTCTCCGAGATCTTACACAAAATAAGGTTGATTAAAACAACAATTAATTTGTATGCCTCAATCAGTTATTTTTGTTAATAACTTCTCAAATATGTAAAAATAATAATGAGCATAATCATAACTTATCTATTTTTTCAAGAATGTATATATGCTTCCAAATTGAGACTATGGATTATTATCAAATTTGGTGGTATGGTATGGAAAATAACAAACTAATAAAAATATCTTTAATGTTGTTTGCAGCATTGATGATAATTGGAACAGCTTCAGCAACTGCATCTGTAGAATTAACCGATGGAGAGTGTGGCCTTGACGTATGGACATATGGAAACCACAAGTAACTATTCAGCCTACCACAATTAGCCTATTGATACTGATTTAATCAAAACGGAGATGTTTGCTCACTAACAACCTAAGAATCAAAAAAGCAATCAATGGCAACAATCAAAATTAATGATCCTAATAAAATGTAGGTCTCAACTTTTTGTCAAGATTGCTATTGATAGTGTTTTTATCAGGCTGAATAGTTACAACCACAACAGTATTACAAGTGGATATGAATCATGTTTCATCAATAGTGTTGTAGGTTCTACATGGACCAACTCAGATGGAAGACTTGCCGTGCTTGATGAAAATGGATACATGTTTATAGCAACTGCATATCCGACAGATTGCTTCTGCATCGTTTTTGCCAGTGATTCCAACGATGGATATACAAATGTTTATGTTGATGGTGAAAAAGTATGGGAAGGAGATACTTGGGCAATCAATCCAACTGGCCAGCCAATCGGTGCACAAAAAATAAGATCATTGAAAATCACTGGTTTGGATAACGATATTCATAACATAATAATAGAAAACCCAAACGTGGACCATGTACATAACGGACATGTCACAATTTACAAGTATGGCTACAACTGTCAGCAAGAAAATATTCCAGAATTTCCTACTGTTGCACTTCCAGTAGCTGCTATTCTTGGTCTGGCTTTCTTCTTCCAGCGTAGAAAAGAATAATACTTAAGTAAGGGCTTTACAATCCCTTTACTTACTTTTTTACCAAACCTTTAATCCACAATATAGTACCTTTTAATCCTTAATTATGGAAATCTTCCTTTATTGTAGAGAGCCAGCAACATTCAATTGAATATAATATTCAGATACCAACTTAAAATGCAATTATGCTTATTAAAAATATTTATATGTCCCCACTGAATAGTGATGTGTGGTACTAATGATGTTAAAATCGTAATTCTTGTTTTTTTGTATCTTTTGATGATGTTCTCTATTGTTCTAGTTGCTGGATTTACCAGTTTCTAATAACTGATTTCCTTTACTTGGCGGTTTAGGTTGTAAGAAGTGAGTAAAACTCGAGTCGGATATCAAGGCTAAGATAAACCATTTAATTTGAATGCACATGAGAGGGAAATACTGATAAACTGAAACTATAAAGTTTTTGCTATATAATTAAGAAAGCAAAATGGGTGGGATGCCTTGAAGAATGTTGATGTGCAGGAACTATATATACAATATTTTGTTGATAATAATTTTGAGAGAGCAGATTTGTTTGAAGCACTGAAAGCTAAATTCAATATTCATATGTTTTTATCCAAGAAGTTTTGTCCATATCACTCCTTCTTTTTTCTTTTCCGAAGTTGTATATGTGGATACTGATTTAAAATCAAATAAGTTTATTGAACAAACTAATTCAGTTGCTGACTTAATTGCAAAGAGAAAGACGTATGATTCAGATGTTGTATTCCATTTTATATCATCGGATTACTCGCAGTCACTTGATCTTAATGAAAATAGCTTTGATCTACTAATCTCACAGTATGCTGGTTTTATTTCACAGGCATGTAAAAGATATCTGTAACTATTCAGCCTGGCACGATTTGCCTATTGGTACTGATTTCATCGAAATAGAGATGTCTGCTCACTAACAATCTAACAATCAAAAAAGCAATCAATAGCAACAATCAAAATAAATGATCCTAATGAAATTTACGTTTCAACTTTTTGTCAAGATTGTTATTGATAGCGTTTTTATCAGGCTGAATAGTTACAATACAAGATTACTAAAGATTACCTTTGCTTTGCATGTATCATGATTGCGATAAGGTACGATACTAACTGCGGTATTGCTGACATCGACCGTTACATCAGGATTGCTTTCCAGGTCTTTCCAGTCCAACACGGTTGCTACTCCGTTGTTATAGTTGACTGTCAGTCCTAGATGAAGTGGTGCTGTTTGGGGGTAATCTGTATAATAATCACCCGTTAGCTCTATGTAGTAACATCCCTCTGGGAAGTCACAATTTTCCTACGAGCTACAACCAGCAACAACCTGTGTTGCAAGTAACACGACCAGCAATAAAAATATAGCTATGTTTATTTTCTTCAATTTAACCACCACGCTCCATATTATTTATTATGCATCTAGTATCCGATTTCTAAACCCACTTGATAAATAATTGTACGATATCGTTTTTGTTTTTGTGGTATAATTCAATTGCGAAACTATGTTACTTGAAAAGTTAACACTGTCACAATTGTCTGTGGATAATATACAGCTATTCTCTTCCGTATTACTTTCCAAATTTACAGCAGAAATTTATATACTTTTGATGAGAATTCGGGAACGCATATTTTTATGGCATGCGACCTAAGATTATTATTGGGGGCATGTTTAAGGTTTTTGTATAAAGTATGTGCGTATCGTACCACCATACGTCTGCTTTAATCAACGTGCCTCTATCAATTTTTTAACATTCCTCATCTTGCATCTGCTAACAGCTTCATACTTCCCATAATAAAGGAATTAATGAGATGGATGAATATGAAATTGGCGTAATGTCAACGGTTTGTAAAATACGAGCACTCAGTATTGAATCTGCTATTCTTGGGTTTGCATTGAGAACTGAAAATTATACAAATATGGGATTAGATACCTTGTCTATGATTATGGTATATTCTGTGAATGGTGAGAAATTCGAAGGAGTTCACCCATTTGTTGAAATATCATTAGAGGATATTCCCAGGGTTGAATTGATGAAAATACGAAATGATATAAATGGTGTTTCATTTTTGGAGTAGCTTAAACCCCATAATAAGGGAAAGATGAAAACGAAACAAAATCAGAATTTAATATATGTTTCTTACTCATAAAAAGAGATGAAGCTCACAGAGCTCCATTTAACTCATTTATTCTTTCCTGCGCTGGAAGTAAAATGCCAGTCCAAGTATTGCAACTACGGGAAGTGCAATGGTTGAGAATTCTGGGATATCACCACCCTCTGATATCCAAGTTTTGTATACTGTTGTAGTACATTTAAGTGATCCACCTGAATCTGCTACACTTACTTGAATAGTATCGTCTCCAACAAATGTTCCAGTGTAGCTGAACACGACCACTCCAGTTGAACTAGCAGACAGAGAACCACCATCTTTGTTTGCACCTTGTACATCAAACGTCACGATGTCGCCTGGGTCAACCTCCGTCACTGTAATTGTATGCATGGTGTTCACAGTATTGGTGGCGGTTAGCGGTTCTACTGGAGGACACGACACTGGTGCAATTGCAGTGCCTCCTGCAAACATTAACATAAATACCAAAGTTATACCAATAATTATTATCGAATTATGTTTACTCATTTAGATTCCCCCACGAATTCATATAAAATTGGAGTTTTGTGTATCATTTATATTTGCTTTACAATGCAATATGCTCTTTGTGAAACTATGATTCTAAACATTGCGACTTGCAAAATTAATACTGCTAGCGATTACCTATTGAACAAGCTGTATATATTCATCTGATATTTTGTATGATAACCTATTCGAGGTTTACTCACTTCTTACAACCTAATTACCAAGTAAAGAAATATTATGAATAAACAACAGCGGAAGAAAGTAAGGGTTGCAATATATAACGATGAAGATCTTATCAAAGAACTAAATAAACGTGGATATATGGTCCTGAAAACATCAAAGTAACACTTTTCTAACTTCCAACAACATACTGAAAAACGGGACTTTTTTTATATGCTATCTCGGTATATCAAAAAAGAAAACGGTAAACAAGTATCAAAAAGAGTTTGCATAAGATATGCTGGAGAATTGCATAAAGGGGATATGATATCATTTTATGGATGGGTGCAGATGGGGAAAGTATCTCATCCTACGAGAGTGAAGTTGATTGAGTCATCTAATCTATCATCTTCAATGCCCTCTAAAAACCTTACAGATTATATCTGATGAGCTTTCACTTGTAATCTAACCTTATTGCCCATTCATCTTATGACTTGCTCATAGAAACCGTTTTTATAGTATTTGAAAAGTCAAGATGATAATATTTGCTTTCTATTATGCTTGTAAACCCCCTCATACCAGTTACTTTCTTTCCAACTTAGAAATAGTTACTATATATTGGGAATCTAAGGCCTCTAAATATTTTAACAATTAAAAATAATAGTATATTCGCCGCTATCTAAATATGTTAAAAAGGAAAAAGTTAAGTTTAAATAAATTGAGAGGTAAGTGGTAGAAAAGGCACCACTTATTTTTTCTTTACTCAGTAAAGACAACATTGACTTCAGTTACATCCCAGAGAGATTCTATTTTTTCAATAAGATCCTCTTTGATGGCTGCTGCAAACTGGTGATTGGAAGGCAGGTCCAGAAGAATCCTGACTACTCCTTCTTCTACTTCTATTTTAGTCACCAGCTCGGTTCTGACTATATCGAGTCCAGCCATCGGGTTCATGACATGTTTCAATCTGCTCCTGATAACATCCACTGTGCTTGGTTCCTGTTCACTTACAAGACCGTGCTTTTCTTCATAATCACGGATGGCGGATCTCAGCCCTTCAACTGCAAGCACAGAGCAGTGTGCTTTAACAGGTGGAAGTCCTCCAAGTTCATCTGTAGCTTCCTGCCATGAGATATTCTTCGCTTCTTCTATAGTCTTGCCCTTTGCCATTTCCGTAATAATGGAAGCTGTGGCAATGTTTGAAGCACATCCGTATGATTCGAATTTGATATCATCAATTACCAGTGTGTCGGGGTTGACCTGCAAATAAACGGCAACCATGTCCCCACATGCAGGACTGCCTTCCAGTCCCTTTCCATCTGGTTCTTCTAGCTTCCCTACATTTCGGGGATTTTTAAAGTGTTCAAGCACCTTTTCAGTATATGGGAATTTCATTTTCTCACCTCATTTATTAAACAGGGGACTGATCGCCCTTAGTTGGGCTACTACTTCTTTCATTGCATCTACAATAGCATCCACATCTTCCTTACTGTTATAACGTCCAAATGTGAATCTGATAGAGCCATGTGCTCGTTCGTGGTTACCACCAATACCAAGTATCACGTGGCTTGCCTCAAGTGAACGGCTAAAGCAGGCTGATCCGGTACTCACTGCAAACCCCCTCATATCCAGATGCAATGTCATTGATTCACCTTCAACATAGTGGAAAGTTATATTGGCATTCTGTGGTGTTCTTTGTGTTTTGTTTCCGTTGAGTGTCACATGAGGTATCTCATCAAAAATCCTCTTAATTGTGTAATCTCTCAGTGATCTAAGGAACTCAGTTTCTTCTGGAGTTGTAAGTTCCACAGCTTTTGCAAAACCTACTGCACCAGGAATATTTTCAAGTCCTCCACGACGGTTTGTTTCCTGGAATCCACCATCCATCCATTTCTCAAGCGGTGTGCCTTTGCGAACATACAATGCTCCGACACCTCTTGGTCCATGTATTGTGTGCGCGGACATGGTGATCATGTCTACTGGTGTTTTTGATACATCTATTGGAACCCGCACGTAACTATGTGTGGCATCAGTATGGAACAGTACATCCTTTTCCTTGCATATCTTTGCAATTGCATCAAGATCCTGAAGGGTACCGATTTCCTGATTTGCATGTTGAATGGATACAAGGACCGTGTCATTACGTATCTTACTCTTAAGCTCATCAAGGTCCACAATTCCTTCTGCATCAACACTGATATAATCTACACTGTAGCCCTTTTTCTCAAGGTTTTTGGCGGTGTTCAGGACTGAGAAATCTTCAATTTTAGATACTATGATGTGCTCTCCCTTCTTTTTCTTCAAAGCAGCTAGAACACCTTTGATAGCCATGTTGCTTGATTCTGTATCGCCGGATGTGAACACAATTTCTTCTGCAGAAGCGCCAAGTGAAGACGCGATGGTTTCTCTGGCTTCCTCCAGTCCTTCTTTAGCTTCAATACCCATGGAGTATCCGAATTCGGATGTGGCCACTGCATAGGTGTCAAAGTAATAAGGTTTCATTGCATCCATTACTTTTTCATCTAATCGGGTACTGGCAGAATTGTCAAGATATATCATTTTATCGGACATCTATTTCTCCTCTGAAATTATTCTTACTTTTAAAAATGTAATTGATAATTCATATGAAAAGTGTTATCTTAGCGTCTTTTGCTTCCATTATGTAGGTGCCTACCGCGCCATATTCGTCTATCCATTCCCGGTTTAGTTGTTCAGGTGCGATTCCCATGATTTCCATGGTCATCTCACAGGCAATGATCTTTCCACCAAGTTCCTTGAAATCTGTCATCATTCTTTCAAGCGAAACCACATTGGCTTTTTTCATCCTGCTTTTGATCATCCATTTTCCAAGCCCAAGGAAATTCATCTTGGATAGAGGACCTTTATCCAGTCCGTCCTTCTTCAGACGCTCCAGACCCCAGAATGTAAAGAAAAGAGAAGCATCCATGCCCATTGACAGTGCGCCGTTTGCAATTATCATGGCACTGTATATTTTATCAATATCCCCACTGTGAACTATTATTACGGCCTTTTCAGCCATATAATTCCCCCCCTAACGCTTGATGCGTATTTTCCACTCGTTGTCTTTCTCTTCAACTCCCAGTATTTCAAGTCCCATCGCCTCACACGCCATGGGGATTTCTTTTCTGGAAGCAGGGTGGGTGCCCACTATAACGACTTCATCGCCAGGAGCAGCTTTTTTGAGAGCTTTACGACATTCCACAAGAGGAACCGGACATGTTTGTCCTCTAACGTCAATGTTTGTTTCTGTCATATAATTTCCCCGTGTCCATATCTGTTTCTGGACAATTTAAATGTTCCTTAACAACCAATACTATGATTTTTGACATATTTAACAATTGTGAATCAAAATTTATTATTAATAAGTGAGTGACTATCGCTTCCTGTTTTTCCAAACACGAAAATTGAAATATTTTTGTCTTTTAATGCAGAAAAAGCAGCAGCATTGGATTTCCCTGTATATTCCTAATTGGAGAAAAGTGAGAGCAGTTGTTTATGGAACTTTCTCTTAAAATCAATCATCTTGGATAAAAACATATACCATATATTTTCAGGCTGAAATGAACACTATTGCAAGCATGGCAACAGCTACTCCTATCCATTGTTTTAAAGACAACTTTTCTTTCAGTATTATCCATGCAAGTAACACTGTACCTGCAGGATAGAGGGAAGAGAGGATGGAAGCGATATCGAGCCGGCCGGCCTGGGAAGCCAGGGCAAAAAAGGTGTTTCCTCCGGTGTCAAAGATTCCTGCAACGATAATTACAGGGAGGACATTTTTAGGTGGGAGGTACACCTGTTTGCTTAATGCTATAAATATGATCAATGTTACCACAGCTGCTATTCTTGCAGCAGTAAGGGGCCAGAGTACTGCCGTATCGCTTACCTTGTCAATGGATATGAAAAACATTCCGAATCCCATTCCGGCAAGCAATGGAAGTACAAGGTCTGTGCGCTTAATTTTGCTGTTTTCGTCTCCTCCACCAGCAATGAGCCAGACTGCTATAAATGCAAAAGCAAAACCGACCATTTGGTGAACAGCGGGCAATCCTTCATAGAATGAACCGTAAATTACCGGTACGGTAGCAGCTATTACTGCGGAAATTGGTGCCACAAATCCCATCCGTCCCTGCGAGAGACCACGGTAAAGTGCCAGAAGCCCGATGCTTATAAAAACTCCGGCAACAGCTCCCCAGATCATGCCGCCAAGTGGTGGCATTTCTTCTGCCATCAGATGAGCGGAAGCTGCAAGAAGAAAAACTCCTACCAATTGAGTTATCAGAACAACACTATAGACATTTGCACGTTTGGAGGCAAATCCACCACTGAAATCTCCGGCACCCCAACATATAGCTGCCACAAGTCCAAAGAAAACCACAAGAAAGTCAGCAGGTATCATCTATAATCCTCTGGAAAATTAATAAATTGAAGCTATTTAGCTTTATGCAGTATCAAATGTTCTTGAACAATCGGTACACTTGTGAACAGTCTATTAGTTTATTCCGGATTCATCTATTCTTTCAAGATCTTGCGTATCATCATAAGTCCGGCAAGATTCACAACCCCAATAAGAGTTCCTCCTACAATATAGCGCGGGTTTTTATAAGATCTATCGTTTGTGGATTGTTTTGATGAGGTGAACATATTCACAATCATGCTGGATTCTGTGTTTACGACCTGTTCCATTACGTCCTCTGAATCTGATGTGGATGCATATTTGACTATATAATCAGTATCCTGTTCCAGTCCAACCAATGAAATAGTATCCTGGATGGTGCTTTCAAAGAGTATCGCATCATTTTTCATCAGGATGAGCTTTCCTTTTTCAGGTACGTTGACTTTCAAATTCACATAATCTTTGATAGGAATTGCTGCACCGTCAGCAGCTCTCAGATTTCCGGGGAGGTTTAGCACTTCAAGTATTGTAGATGCGATATCTTCCTGTCCAAACTGGCCTTTTATCACACTGGTATCAACATCTTTTGCTGCAATTACCAGCGGTACCTTCTGTGATTCAGTCATTACGGAATACTTATCAGATTGATGCCCTCCACGAGAGTCTGCTGTTGAAAAACTCATTCCATGGTCGCCTGTAAATATAAAGGCCATGTCATTATCCTGGCATGTCTCATAAAGATCCATGGTTGCATTGTCTATACCTTCTATAGTTGCAATGTATCCACTATCCTTTTTGTAATGACCTGCACAGTCCACAGCTCCTACGTTTATTGTGAGGATGTAGTATTGATCAGGATATTCATTTTCCATAGTATCGATCAGGTCAATAGCAGTTTCAATAGCCCATACATCATATATATTGTATCTTTCCTGTGAGCCTTCAGGATACTGATCAAGTTGTTTCTGTAATTCAAGAGAATGTTCCTGCATCAGGCCTGCAACGTCAAGAGATATGCTTTTGTCTGTTCCGGAAAACATATTTGTTTCTGTGAGCATTTCCGGTTTGTTTATTGAATTCTTAGCATCATGGATTATCACATTCTGCTTGCTGCGCATACCTGAAGAATCTCCTTTTGTCCATGATGGGAAAAGTGAGATATCCATTCTCATGCGCCACATCGTATATTGTTGTTCCAAACGAGCCCACAAGTTCACTGTCAGCTTTTGAGTATCCTGTGGCAATAACAGAGTCCCCTCCTTCTGTGAATGTCTGTGGGGCTGTCACATCCAGTACCCTGCAACTTTGGTCAAATATCTGTAATATATTTTCAGGCTCAGCTTTTTCCAGTTCACTGCCATCAATCGCATGAGGCGTATACTCTGGATAAACGTAACAGGAACTGAGTCCATCAACAATAAGAATAACAGCGCCATGTGGTGTGTTTACAGGATTTATTTCCACAATTTCGCTCGCACTACATGTCGGAATCAGGAACAAGAGCAAAAAAAAGATTGCACAAAATCGAAAGGCTCTATGCCTGTACCTGCTGTATCCAGTGTAATCAGAACACTTAGGCTTCATTCCGTTTTTACTAAGTATCATCTCTTCATGGAACAAACTTTCCACATAATAAAGTTTCTATTTGAATCTACTTTTTATAAAATGATGTAAATGTAATTTGGTGTATCTTTCTAATCTTTTGTTCTGTACTGTTTTAATTTTTTGATGGTGATGTGTGTAATTATATTTAGTTACATTTCTGTCCGAGCTAGCACACACTTAACTGTATATGTTGGTGTAATCTTATTTAGTTACAGTTAAAAATGGTAATAATTATATGGATTAAAATTAATTTTATGAAGAAGTAAGTAATTAAATTTGACTATTTTTATATAATAGTTTTTACATTGGTTTGTATAGAGGTACTAAATGCTAAACTATGAGATTAATCTATCATAAATAATGTACAAAGTCAATGCAAATTAACCTATCTTCATGATTTTATTTAGAGAGAGTATGCTATGATATTGTAATAAAATCGTACGATCTCTTGATCTCAGAACACGAGTAAACAAAATATTTCTATTCTTAAGGTAGATATGTGTATTCTTCTACTAGGTCTGAAATTATTCTCATTCAAAAATAAATAGAAAGATTTAAGGTTTTGCTAAAACAATATTATAGAATGATAGAATTATCACAAAATAAACTTAAAAAAGAAGAAAAAAAGAAAGAGGAAGAAAAAGAAAGAAAAGATGTAACTATTCAGCCTGGCACGATTTGCCTATTGGTACTGATTTCATCGAAATAGAGATGTCTGCTCACTAACAATCTAACAATCAAAAAAGCAATCAATAGCAACAATCAAAATAAATGATCCTAATGAAATTTACGTTTCAACTTTTTGTCAAGATTGTTATTGATAGCGTTTTTATCAGGCTGAATAGTTACGAAAAGATTTAATTGAAACTCTTATTATTGTAAGTGGGTTTATTTTTGCTGGATTCTATAATATCCCAACAGCTGCTGCAAAGTCTTTTGTAGGATTATTCCTGTTTATCTTTTTGCTTTCAGCATTGTTTGCGCGATCAGGTTACTTTTTTGTAAAACACCAGGAAATGTTATGGCCTTCACACAGAATAATGTCGCTTTCATTTCCATTACTGATTCTTTCATTTTTCATCTTAAATGAGATGCTTATAGTCGATAATTCATTAATTTGGTTTAGCGTCGTACTGCTTGCATCTATAACACTCACGTATGGTATTCAACTTGCCCTTATTGGTTATGAGGAGGTGAACAAAACAAAAACATGGTCTATTGCTTTCCAGTTTTTTATAATTTTACTGTTTGTGAGCTTTATTGTTAATTTTAATTATCCCATAAACATTGAAAAGATTGCACTGATAATTATTTTTTACATAATTGTCATTGTATATGTAGTCATTAAAAAAAAATCACATTCAATAATAAACACATGAAGGAATTAGTTTCAGCAGTAAAAGACCCAGAAATTCTTATTCCTGCTTTAATAATTGATTTAATTATTGTCAATATAATAGTGCTCTATCTTTTATTTAAATAGATTTAGCACATTACTTTCACTCCGCGAACCAAACATTAACTTATAGAAATAGCATGAATAGTTGGCTGTGGTGACAAATACGCCCTCGCAAAAAGACGCTCTTCAGGGAACTGCATGAAGGTTTAGTATCCCTAAAAATCATGCACATGCCTATCAAAAACGGCACAAATCATAAAGTATCCCTTAAATTTCACTCCTCACTTTTCATTCCATCCTTCAGGAAAAGTGACAAAACCATAAAAAAAGCACTCAAGATAAATACTGCCTGATGACCCAGATTAACAAATAATCCTGCGATAATTGGCATGAATGCGAGTCCTGCGTAAGTGTATGTATTGAAGATTCCCATGGCAAGTCCTTTGTCAAAAGGCATGTGGGATACGGCTATCGGCAATCCGATCATCCCTGTTCCTGAACCTATGCCCAGTAGTGCGAAACCTAAAAATGGGAATTTTGTGGCTATTATCACGCCGGATGCTGCCAGTAGAACTCCTGTGAAAACCATTTTCTTATACTCCAGGTTCATTCTTCCGACAATGATGTTGGTGGCCATGGAACTTGCATAAAGTATGGCGATGGCAATACCAAGTTCTGGTTTACTTAATGTGTCCTTGCTGTATTCTGGATAGAAAGCAAGCATTACTCCTGTTATTCCAAAAAGCAGGAATGCGGTGGCCCATGTACGCAACAATTTTAGATCGAATGTTTTATTGATTATCCTTTTGGCATTTGACACAGGGGTAGTCTTTTTTGTTATTATTTTGCTAGGCTCATTCTTTGTGAATAAGGCAGGTAGGCCAATAGATAATATTAGTGCAGCCATGATGGTGAACAGGATTATTGCGCCCTTTATTGACCATTGTGCTAAAAATCCTGATGATAATACTCCTACAGCAAGACCGGCATTTAGCAGAAAATTGAACTCTCCAATGTAGCGATTCTTTTCTGGGAAGCCGAAAAGTATTGCATATGCAGCAGGGAAAAATGCTCCGCAAGCGATGCCTTCGATAAGTCGGCCAGCGATGAGCAGGTAGATATTTTCAGTAAAAGTAAGTACCAATCCTGCAAAGAAAGTGAGTGCAATTGAAAGCACAATAAACCTTATATATTGATATGCATCCGCCAGCAATCCAAAAGGAATCATGGTGAGCAAAGCTCCAATGAAGTAGCCTGAAAATAATAATGTTGTTATAAGGCTACTATAATTTGTCTGTCCGCTTGAAGATATTTCAGGCAATACCGGAATAACTGAGTTAGATAATGCCATGATGAGAAATACTGTTGAATAGATCAAAAACCGGTTTTTATTCATTAGCTCACCTGTTATAGGAAGGTTCAACTATAAGGTCATAATATTTAGGTTTAGAAGGTTGTAATCCAAGGATTAAGTGCTTGTTGGATATTTTGTTATAAAAATAATCATTGAGTTCTTAATGTATAGTAAAGTATATGCTTTAATCAGACTTTAAAAATAAATTCGAAAATGTGAGTTCAAGCAATTTTGGTGATTTATAAAGCAAATGGTTTGTTATATATATTTAAGTGGGGCATTAAAAAAGACCAACTGTTTAAAAAAATGCATATTGCTTTGAATTTATTAGTTAATTAACAAGATAAATAAACAAAGTATAATTTTTATAAGACTATATTTATATAATATTTACTGGCCACTTTGGTGTACACTAACAGCACTGGTAACTAATATATAAAAATAGGTTAATAAAAATCAGAACTTCCATTGAATATTAGAAAGAGAGCATATTTGTTAATGTCTAATTTATATAATATTTCAAGTGTAATAAATTTTTTTGTTCTGTTGTATTTCATGACAAATCAACCTCACTTTTTTTCATTGAATATATTTTGTTCACAAATCTTTAGTTAAACTATGCTTTGCTCACTGACTTATAGTTAATCACTTTTTATTAGGTAATTTGGTGTTATAAATCTGAAAATAGCAATTTCAAAGACTATATGAATAAGGTGGGAGCAATGTCAGGTATGATTTTCTTGAATCTTTTAGTATAGATAATGGTGATGGTGAAGGTTGGAACTAGTGTATTCATATATACTATGGAATGAACGATTTTAGAAAAACATACCCTTTTTGCCATTTTTGAAAAGTCCTATAGTTGATTCTTATAGACTATAAGAATATTGGTTTTTATGTTTTCGAGCTTTGGGATCAGGAAATACCATTATATTTTTTTAGGATGTTTTCGTTAAATCATTTCTAATAATATTACAATGTACTCAAAAACCCAAGCACTTTTTATATTATTGACGTTAGTTTTAGTTTGGTTTTTTCAACGTCTAACCTATACACTAAACATGTTAAAAACTATTATATAAATATAGCTTAATTTAATTCACTCAGAAAACACACAACTGTGCAAATAAATTATTTGCTATTACTATTAGTTATTATGGGTATAGTATTTATTACAATTCATATGACTTGTTGGGAAACCGGGAAAATCAAGAAAAGTGCTGTTTTTGTTCGTGCATATACGAAAGCAACACTTTAATTAAGCGTATTTTTATAAATACGCGTCAATAATATTTTATTATTATAACACTCCAATAATTAAACGTAACAAAATATTGTTACATGATATCATATAGTAAAGAATATACTAAAACCAAAGAAAATGTGACTAACTATAGTTACATTTGCTTATTTTGGGCAACTGTTATCATTTTCTCTTTTTCCTACTCGATTCTTACTACTTCCTACTTAGGCAAAAATAGCCTTACTGCAAAAACAAAATTATTATGTAATTATATAAATAAAGAAAAAAAATATCTGCACAGGTTAAAACACCCGTTGAGAGATTAAAAAAAGTTACCTGAATTGATTATAGAAAAGAACACCGATAATAATTATCGATGTTCGAGTGGGGTTTGGGGGGTGGTACTGTTTTTTAAACAGTATAGATCATACTAATGAACTACTATTATATTAATGGATATGGTTTGATTACTATCTACATTAAAGGAGTAACTCCCATATCCTCAATCGGGGACATGTTTTGAAATTGAGTGATTCATCGACTAAAACATAATGGTAAGGTTCCAGTGCTCGGACTTCATCTTCCTAAACCTTCACTTATAGACCCGGCAAGGATCAGTAATTCCGTACAGGGTGTTTGAGTCGATGTGAAAGTAATACTTGCACCTGTGAGCAAGAACGTCAAAACTCGGGCCAATAATAGATTATTAAGGGTGGTAATAGCACAGGCTACAACAAACAGCTCAATTTCTAATTTATTCATATTATTTTAGTTGTTATTGATACATTTATAGGTATTTTTATAATATGTACCACGAATATTATTTATTTTAGAATTCTAGCCCAATTAGGTTAATTCACATAATATTGCCCGTCATGCAAATAGAATAATTGTCCTTTTTAGGATAAAAACGCCTTATTTAATAAACTAATTAATTATGTTTTTATATGCAACAACTAAATTATCCTCATTGGGTTAAAACGTCCGTGCATAAAACAAAAATAGTAGCCTAATATGTCTAAAATATTGAATATTTAGTCGGATAAATATTCTTCAATTTAATCAGATGATGGTTTTGTGTTCGAAAAAATCAACGGGAAAAAAGAATAGCGTCACTTGAATAATGTGTGTATTATTTGGTTTAAAAAATAAACGTATATTTTCCTAGAAAAACATTCGTACTGATATTTTCAATTACAGTGTATTGCTTATTATTTTAATAGATTGTAACTATTCAGCCTGATAAAAACGCTATCAATAACAATCTTGACAAAAAGTTGAAACGTAAATTTCATTAGAATCATTTATTTTGATTGTTGCTATTGATTGCTTTTTTGATTGTTAGATTGTTAGTGAGCAGACATCTCTATTTCGATGAAATCAGTACCAATAGGCAAATCGTGCCAGGCTGAATAGTTACAATAGATTTACTATTATTAAGTGTATAAATCATAAACAAAACGAAACAATAGAAAGAACATAGATCTTAAAAAGGAATGCACCAGCATTTAAACTGGTGCTTTATGATACCAATCCTTATGCCTTACCTACCACATCTGTATATTTAGAATGCATTATATTTAAAGACATTGGCATTTATACATACGTATAAAATTTAAAATTTATTTACGTACTTATTCTATAAATAGGAATTATTTAATTGATTATTATTACAATACATATTTTATAAATCAATAGAAACTTTTCAAAAAAGATAACATTAAATGAAATTAGTTCCCTGAAATGGTATTAAATGAGGGTACAAAGTGGTACTAATATGAAATAAGTTATATAATAGGACTGATTTAATTGCCCGTTTCAAGAAACACAAATCTATATTGTTCCCTCATTTATTAATTGTATGCAAATGTTGCTATTTAAATTTGTTGTATCGTTTTAGGATTTTTGATCCGGTTTTTTCTTAGTCCCAAATCTAAGGTGCAACAAAAAACATGCAACTGCCTATATTTTAACAACGGTAACTTAAATAAATTAAGCAGTTGTTTTGATGGATTCTTGATTCGAAACCTCTACAGATGCAAAGTGGGAGTATAATTATAAAAACAGTAGAATTTAATAAATCTTCTTTCTTTTTTGACTACAGTCAGCAGTAATCATTTGCAAATGTTTTAGATTGTTATACTTAAGCAAATATTATGAATAAGTATATGATGAGTTTATGTTCATCACACAACTATCTAACACATAAATTTATGATTAAATATTAATTTGAAGTCCAAACAGATCTTCAAAATCCATATATTTTTTCCTAGCTCTGTAAAGGTATTGACGAACGTATTTTTCACCACGAACCTTTGCGTACATGCTATTTATTTCGGCAGGGGTGAAAACAGCCTTCAACTTTTTATTGTCAATGTCATCAAGAAATTTTAGGTTATTGCTATTTTCAACATCAAAAAATTGAGATATTAACTCCTCATCCTGCCATGTCCAGTCTTTGTCATATGCAATAGCAAATAGTTTATTGCATAAATTACACTTTGCAGCCACTATCATTCCATTTTCATAGGAATGATAACTGATACTGACTACATTTGAATTACAATGACTGCAAACTCCAATAAAATTCGTGTCAAGACTTTGGGGTTCCAGATTGATACTGTCAACCTGCATTACATTTTTTTCAATGTCGTACCTGATATCCATATAGTCACCAAAAAACTGAGATATAAGAGAATGTTTTTATCATATTAGACTTTTTTCTATTTTCGACCTATTAATTAACTTCATGCTATAAAAATTTAGAAACATATATATAGATTAAAATGCATATAAAAGATTGTGCTATATGTGAGGTGAAGTTATGGACTCAATTCGCGCAAAAATAAAACGAAGATTACAAAAGTTCATCGAACTCGATTGTAATGGACTCCGTAGTCATATATTATCGCTGTTCTTAAATGCAAAAAAGACAACTGTTGATGAATTACACGCAAATATCACTCAAAAGTATGATATTTCGCGCAGTGCAGTGGCATCAATGGTGGGTTACATCTATTCAAAATTAGGTGTACTAAGATCTCATAAGGAATCTTATAAGACTCCTATAGTCTACTCTTTGAAAGAAGAGTATGTGGATCTTATCAGGAATACGCTGGAATCAAGATCAACAGGTTCAAGCTGCTGATATTCATTTAGACTTGATCTTAAATGTCTATTGTAAAGAATGCTCCACGTACATCTACCACATTAGTTGTACGTTCAGATTCGAATTCCCGTATAACACATTCCAGGGATCCATATTACAATTTAATGAGGCGACTTTTTCAGGAAGAGGCAACTGCTATTCGTGGCCAGAAATTTCTCATGATGGTTGAAGATCGACAAAAAAGTGGGGACCCTATTAAAACAAGTGAATGGGAATCACTACTTGCAGAACTGGATATAGGACGTGCTTCATTTTATGCCATGCGCAATAAATTGCTAGGCGCTGGCCTTATTTCTCACAAGAATCAGGAATATCGTCTTTCAGGACAGTTTAGTAAAGATTTGATGGACATGGCCAGATGGTGGTGGACTGCAATTCTCGATGAGAATCCGGAAGGACTTGAATAAGCATCCGACCGATATCTTAATATCTAACCTTTACAATTAAGGGAATGCATTCACCGTAGCCCGGTAGTGTAGTGGTCAATCATGCAGGACTCTGGATCCCGCAACCTCGGTTCGAATCCGTGCCGGGCTACCAAAATATTTTTCATATAAAATGTTTTTTTGTACATTTAAAGAATTTCTGAATACTGATGATGTAAAACTTGTACTATTTTACAATGTTTAATCGAGCAGCTCAAACTCTGCAACAACTGGAGCATGGTCAGATTCCGGAAATTTCTTCTCTGTTGAATTGGCAAGCGATTCATCATGCAACAACTCGTTGTGCACTTCAGAATCCCTATATTGTGCCATCATGCCTCTAGAGATTAGAAGATGATCTAACATTTTTCCTTTGCCCCTATGGTAAAGTGAAAAACGAGATGATTCTGGAATACTCAGCTCGCAGGGCATCATGACGCGCTTAGCCAGTTTGCTGTTGCCTGTATCTTCAACCTCGCCCCGGATGGCTTCCAAAGGTACTTCGTCAAGGTCCGCATTGAAATCTCCGCACACTACAATCCATGAATCTTCATCCTCATCGAATAATTTATCTACCAGCATTCGGGTTTCAAGAGCTTGACCCACCCTTTTGGTTGAAGAGATGAAAAAACCCTCTGCCCAGCCAGAAGCGGTCTTCCATGTGTAGTTATTCAGTTTTTGTCCTTCTATGTTGGATGGTATTCGTGATTTCAAGTGAAGGTTGATAACTTCTAAGATTTTGTCACCAATTTTTATCCTGGCATGAAGTATTGGTCGCTCCCAGGTAATTTTTTTCGCTTCTTTTTCTTCTTCATTCGTTTTTGCTGTTACTTGCAGATAATATAGGGCAGGTGCATAATCATGTTTGTACTGGTGATACTCCAGAATGTCATAGCGGCTTAAGATGACCAGGTTGCGCTCATCATATGCCTGTCCATCGGCCTCAGTTTTCGTATACGCTATTTGGTATTCCGCATATTGTGTGCCTTCAATAAGTTCCTGCAGAGCCAGCAGCTGCCGAGGCTGTCCTTCTTGTTCCTGGCCGTTGATCTCTTGCAGACAAAGGATATCTGCATTAATCCTATGCAATTGGGGTCGCATCAAGGCTATACGCTCTTCCAACGTTGGTTTTTTCTTTTCACGATCGTCAAGATTTTCCAGATTGAATGTTGCTATTCGTAGTTTGGTTGGCATGTTATCTCCCCATTAAAAACTAAATATCTTGAGGTGAAATCAGATTTTTGCAGAAACCTTGTTACCACTAACCAAAAAGAGGTGTCATGTCCCCGCTAGCTCCCTCATTTTAAAACTAATATCCTACATCTGTTTTATTCAGGTATTTTTACCCTAGTCACAAATACATTTTATTATGCACACATGTGCTTTTTATTTGATAATATACAACATTAAAATGCATGTACTTAACATATTTAAAATATAGGCATTCAAAAAAATAAATACAACATAAATTCAAATTTTGTGGATGGCTAAATACGCGGGTTTGTAGAATACATCTATTCATACGAAACTTGTCTTTTATTCACGAGACAATCTGATTTTAGTTTTGTTCATCAGACGGCCTTGGGTGAATTTAACTTTAGGATTGATAAGGAGACCCACAGAGACTAAATATTGAGGAATACATGTCGCAACTAAGCCAGTGTTCCTATACTCTTAGATGCACTCCCTGGAATAAAATTAAGACAATAATTGGAATAGTTGCATACTTTGAAGGAAGTTATTATAATGTGCAAAGAATTCCATGATTCATATTATGACTCTGCTACCAGCTAAAATAAATTCAATACATTAATGTATTTTATACTAGGTCTATTGTTATGTTGAATAAAGGACACAATAAAAACGTTATGACCAGTTCGATGAACGATCATGGTATCCTGTAATTTATCAGAGGTGATTTGATGGAAAGAATATACAAATATTATCCGGAAGATTTTGGAGAATTAACTGTAAAAGTTGTACACATGGACCTTCTTTTCGATATGTTTGCCGATCATACAAAGGTAACATCTCATCTCAAAGTACGAACTCTTGACAACCCCATCAATGAACTTGAGCTGAATTGCAAGAAGCTTGAAATTCTATCCGTAAGTTGCATAGAGTATGAGATTGGTTACGAATACAGGGAAAAAGATGATATCCTCTTAATCAAATTCAACCAGTTAGTACCTGAAAACACTGATATTGTGATCAATACCCAGACCATCTGCAGACCTACTAAAAACATACTGGAAGGTCTTTATTATGATGAAACCCCTGCAGGCGCTCCTCCACAACAGATAACCCAATGCCAGCAATGGGGATTCCAGAGAATCGTGCCATGCATAGATGATATGGTAGCGAAATGCACTTACACTACAACCATCATTGCCGATGAGAGGTATACAAATCTCATAAGTAACGGCGATATTATAGAGGCAAGGCACTCGATTGGAAATGGAAGGGATCAGATTGTCTATGACAATTCAATCACCCCCATGGCCCCCTATCTTTTTTTCCTGGGTGTAGGCACCTATGACACATTCAAAAAAGAGTTTGAATACCCGGATGGGCACACCTTTGACCTGGAGTTGCTGGTGCCTCCCGGTTCTGATTCCTTGATTGCCCAAAAAAGTCTTGACGTACTCTACGATTCGATTATGTGGATCCATCTTTTTACAGGTCCTGAACAATATGCTCAATCTGAAGAACGCAGAGAGATTATGGATCTGGTCATGGAAAGGGACCTGCTTAAAAATGGAGGAAAGGGAGCTGATGAACAGAACCAAAAGATTAGAACCATCAGGGATGAACTGAAAAAGGCAGTTGGATTGATACAGACCGGATACAAGTATACGGGCACCGTTTACAGGGAGATAGGGATGCAGAATTCTAATTTTGGTGGTATGGAAAATGTAGGAAATACTACTATTAGCACCAATCGCATAATGCCCTTCCCTCAAATGACTGACAATGCTTTCGAGTATATGATGCGGGTAAAAGTTCATGAATTCTACCATAACCTTAACGGCTCTGAAGTAACCGGAAAAAGTCCATTTGAAATATGGCTTAACGAAGCGGTGACCGTTCATATAGAGAAAATGTATCATGCATATCATTTTGGAGAGGAATATAGCCGTCTTGATGAAGTCCTTGGTTTTCTGGCTCCCGGGGCCGGAACCTTTGCCCTTGACACGGGCGCAGCCTCCATGCCCATCATCCCAGATGGATTCAATGACCCTGATGATCTGATCAGTGCAGTGACCTATGTAAAATCCCCGGAATTTGTACTGATGATAGAGAAACTTATGGGAAAAGCCACATTTGCCAGAGCTCTGAATGTCTATCATGCCAGATATAAACACTCAAATGCCTCAAGCTGGGACTGGATCGAAGTAATGGAAGAGGTTTCAGGGCTTGATTTTAAAGAAATGGCAAAAATATGGCTAAAACAAACACAATTCCCTCTGGTCCATGTAAAATCTTCCTATGATGAAAATGAAAGGACTTTTACATTATTCTTAGAACAGGAAGTTCCAGTAGATGGAAAATTCTGGGAGTTCCCATTCTGTGTAGCTCTGGTAGATAAAGAAGGCAATGATCTTGCCGAAGTCATGGAGCTGATGAAGGGCAAAGAGAAAAAGATTGTTATCAATGATGTAGATAAACCCGCATTTTCATCCTTGAACCGTAGGTATTCTTTCTTTGGAAAAGTAATTCATGATGTGGATATTGATGAGCTGATCTTGCAGACAAAAATGGATCAAGATCTGATAAACAGGTTCATTGCATTCTACAAAATTGTGGATATTGAAAAAATGAAATTAATTGAGGATAGTAATCATGCTACCTCAAAAGAATTCACAGACCTTTATCATGAACTCATTCAGGATTATGACTTAATGAAGGAGGCAGGAGCTCAATTCCTGACAATATTTGAATCCGTGGAAGATGAGATACTTGCACACAGATATTCTTTGTTGTATGAAGTTAAACAAAAACTTTTCAAAGCAATAGCAAGTGGACATGTGGATTCCCTTATGTCACTTTATCAGGTTTACAATAAAAAGGGAAATGAATCTAAAAATGAAAACAAGGATTATGTGAATGAGCAGGTAAATGCGATCAAGGATCGCCAGATAAAGAATACGTGTCTCTCTGTTCTTTCGACTCTCGATACTCCCATAGTGCACGATATGATCAGGGAACAGGTTAAGGCAGCCCAAAATGCCACGGATAAATTAAGTGCTTTCAGTTATTATCTTAACAGTTCGGCTCCTGACAGGATCCAGTTTATGCAAACTTTCCAGAAAGAAGCAGAAAAGAATCCGGTAAGTTGGGAAGCTTTCCTGAGGGTCATAGGAAGTAGTAGCAGAGATGATGTATTTGACATGATAAAACAGGTTGAAAATTCTAATTCTTTCAGGATAGAACAGGCAAATGACCAAAGAGCTCTTTATGGAAGTTTTGCAATGAACAGAAAAAGATCTCTGCAAACCGAACAGGGAAGACAATTGCTTGGAGATATAGTTCTCAAGCTGGCAGAAGTCAATGAATATACTGCCGTAGGCATACTTAACGTCCTTGCAAATATTGATAGGATGGAAGACGAATATCATGTACCTTTGGTGGGAATGCTGATTGGTTTCCTGGACAGGCTTGATCAGGACAATACACCAAGTGTATACAACAGGATCAGGAAGATACTGCTTAATACTCCAAAAGCCGTGGGAAAATATGAAGCAGTTAATGGAAAACTCAATTTGAGTTAAAGCCTGAAATTTATTTCAGGTCTTTTTTATTTTTGATTGTAAAATATTTCACAGAATTTTATTTAGAGTTCTTTCCAATTATTCTTTCAATTTGGTGTATTGTATGAAGGTGGCAATAGCAGACTGCAGGGAATATAGTGGAACTTGTGCCTTGTGGGGTTGTATTCCCAAAAAAGTGTTGGCAGGTGTGGCCAGCATCATTGATGCTCATAACAGAATGCTTGGAAAAGGCACAGGGGACAGCAAAGAAATTATCGATTGGCCTGCACTCATTGATTATAAAAACACTTTTACTGACCCGCACCCTGAACAAGCGGAGGATTGTTTCAAAGCAGCAGGCATAAATACATACCATGGAATTGTGCGGTTTGAAAATGAGCCTACTCTGCAATTTAAGATATTAAAAAAGGGAGCAGTTTCATTGTAAAAATCCCATTTTGTCAAAATTCGTATCTGAGACAATAAAGTAAGTATATATGCATAGCCAATCAAAAAAGCTGATATGTATTCCAGTAATAAATAGTAGAGGGTATCATGGCTATCAGAAAACTTTGTTATATTCTAATAATTATTTTACTGATTGTTTTTTCTGCAGTCTGTTCATGTGGATGTATATCAGATGATAGAGCTACTGTTTTGGAAGATGACAATATCAGTACTCCTGTTATTGTTCTGGAAGATACTAAGTTCAATAATAATCCTTTAGACAAAGAAAATCCGGATAGTGATTTAGTAGATATTGATATTGAGTTAACAACTTACACCTCATCCATTAAAAAAACAGGTATTCTGGAGCTTGGTAATGGGTATTCTTTCAAGGTATTGAATATCGATAAGCAGGAAAAACAGATTATAGTGTCTCTAAGAAAAGATGGAAATGAATATGACACACGAACGATGGTCACAGGTTCTACATATAACATAAAAGATACTAAAAATACAAATGAGGATTTCGATATTCCCTCATTTTAGATCATTAAAGTATTCAAACTCAATTATATCCTCTCATTTTTTATCATTTTGTTTAATTTCTCTTCATTAATCCTTATTTTTAGTATAGCTCCCGCTATCCTAAATTACTCCTTTGGTTTTTAGTGTCCTCAATTGATGCAGATTAAAACAAAAAGCTGTCATCAACATTTTTGCATTCACTCTTTCTACAGTTGTAACAAGAACCTTTCTGGTTTTAAATATTTCTTTTGTCACTGCATACACTCTTTCGCAAGGGACTCTTTTCACACTTATTCTTTCATTTCTGAGGATATCCATTATTCCTAAAGGATGTCCTCTTACAGCTCGTTGCATTGTTGCTGCAAAACCTTTTGCTATTGCTCCAAAATATCCTTTATCTCTATACACCACTTCACCCTTTTCAGACAGATCAACCTGTGAATCGTGAAGTGATGCAGTTGTTGTCTCAAATCTTCTGATTAGTTCATAATCCTTATCAATAATTGTATGAAGTTTGTATCCAAAGTGAGATTTACCATTTTTCTTAGTCCAGGTTCCATCTTTGCTTCTTCTTGTTTTCGCATCTTTTCCTCTGAGTACATCTGCTTTTGCATGTCCTGGATCTGAGTGAATAAAAGTTGCATCCTGGATCATTCCTTTTTTAATCTTCAAACCAAGAGCATCAAGCTGATTCTGCATTTCATCCCACACCGCTTTTTCTTTACCATTGTCGATAATTCTCTTCCTGAATGACCAGACAGTTGTACTGTCTGGTACATATTCAGGAAATCCCAGGAATTTCCTAAAGGATATCCTGTCAATACACTGCTTTTCAAGCTCAGCATCAGAAAGACCATGCCATTGTTGCAGAACAAGCATCTTGAACATTACAATAACATCAGCTTCAGGCCGTCCGCCTGAAGCTGTTCTGTTTATGTACATTGACTCCAGAATAGGGCGAAAAGGCTTCCAATCTACTAAATATTCAATTTCAGCAAGCTTATCTCCGACAGATTGGAGACGCTTATATTCTTCATTTAAGGCAAAATCAGTAAAAGAATCCATAATAGTAAATTTGCTTTGCTATTATTTAAATTTTATTGAATTGTATGAGTATTGATGGTAGTTTATCGAAATCCTCAAATGTCGTATACACAGTTCATGTTGACAGAATACTTGACAATAATTTTGTTGTTGAACTTACATGTGCAATAAAACCTGAAATATCACTGGAAACTGAGACCTATGAAGGAAAAACTAGGATAAATGAAGTCAGGATAAATGAAGATACCATTACAAGAACTTATAGATGGAAATATGAAGATACGGATTTCACTGTGGTTTATGAGTACAACATTCAGGCTTATGACACTTATTCAGAAAGAAGTCGTAACAGAGACTATCCTAACTTTGTGAGTGATCCTTATGACGATGAGCTTATTTCTCAAATTACCATACAGATAGGGAAACTTGCTAACGAGGCAGGTTACACTAACAGCGACATACCATACATTACCATGGCTTTTGTACAGTCACTTCCATACGTTAGCGATAATGCTTCTGCAGGTTATGATGAATACACAAGATTTCCTTTTGAAACATTGTATCATGGCGGTGGGGACTGCGAGGATTCATCAATTCTTCTGGCTGCACTTCTTTCTGATATGGAATATGGGGTCGCACTTATAGAGTTGCCAGGGCATATGGCAGTAGGAGTGAAGGGGGATTCAAGCCTTGAAGGCAGTTATTATGAATATTCCGGTACACGATACTATTATCTTGAGACCACTAATTCCAGATGGGCTGTGGGCGTTATTCCTGAAGAATACTCCGATTCAGAAGCTGTTTTAGTACCCATTCTAGAGGGCTATCCAGAATTGAAGATTGATTTTAGTGGAACTGCTAAAAGCGATGGATTTCTTACTTATGCTAACCTTGAAATAGAGGTTGAGAATGTGGGTTCCTCTGTTGCAGAAGATGTAATTATGGCATTGTTAATTAAACATAGCTAGTTCTTTATTCCTATATTTCATCAAGAGCAAAACGGAGATTTTTAGCATTTCAAGACTTTTAGTATAACACTTTGACTTTCTCCTTAGTCTTGCCAGGAAATGCCTAAATATGCTGTTGTATCCTTCAACAGTATATGTTTCTGCTTTTGATCGAGTATGGATGTTTCTGGGGACTAACTTGGCATATGCCCTCCAATAATCCGTCATTACTTCCCCAACCTCTTTTGTCTTTAACTTTTTCCAGAGTTTTTGTCCTGTTTTTGTTCCTCTGCTGCCAAAAGAGCAATCGATGAATTTCTTCCCATATCTATCAACAGCAATCCATATCCAGCAGTAGTTTTTTTATTCCCAATATAAGTATGCATCTCGTCCAATTCCACAACAGAAATCTCATTTTCACTTTTTAGATCCTCTAATTCACTACCAAATTTTCGAATCCATTTTTGAACAGAAACATGACTAACGCCCAAAAAACGTCCAATTGAACGAAATCCCAACCCCTCCAGATAGAGTTGTAAAGCCTGTCGCTTAACAGATACGGGGCTAGCGGTGGATTTTATATCTACTGAATAGTTGTATCCACAATCATGGCATTTGTAGCGTTGTCGACCATCAATCCTACCGTTCTTCTTATGACTGGAACTCTTACACTTTGGACAATTCATATATAAAAAGAGGCCATCATATTATATAACGATGTTTAATTACCAAAGCCGTAATTATTTATGCTACCCTTGAAAGCACTACTGAAAATATGGTATGGGATGATCTTAAGACCAATACTAAGTCAGATCTGGGTGTAGAAGAAACTGTGACCTATACTGCATCAGATCTACGTGTTCCAGTGGATGAAAAATATCGCGTGGGAATATGGGTATGGGGTTCCAATGCTGAAGCTAAATATGTTCATAGTGACTGGATCATAGTCTAAAAATGATGTATGAACATATAAAAAAATAAAATTACAGGAAAACGATTTACTTTTTCCTCATTCAAAATACGTATGCTTTTAATGGTGGAAATCCGTTGAAAGCCACAGAACTGTAACTCTGTGTGTAAGCACCGGTAGTGAAAATATAGAGATGCTCACCTTCTTTTAAAGTATTGGGGAAGGTATACTTGTGATTTTCGTAGAGGATATCCATACTGTCACATGTCGGTCCCGCAATTATCACTTCCTCTTCATATCCCTTATTTTCGGAGTAAATAGGATATTTTATGCATTCATCAAGGGTTTCAATAAGTCCTCCAAACTTTCCGACATCAAGATACACCCACTTGTACTGGTTGAATTTTGCCTTCTTTGAAACCATGATAACTTCTGTGACGAGTATTCCGGCATCTGCAGTAAGTGAGCGTCCTGGTTCAATAATTATCTCCGGATGTTCATCTCCAAAATCTTCTTTTATAAAACGGAGTATTTCATGGGCATAGGTTCCAAGTTCATTGGCTGGAGAAAAATATTTAGCAGGAAAACCTCCTCCAAGATTTATCATCTTAAGTTTAATGCCTCTCTGGGCTACAGCCTCAAAGAGATATTTGCACTTTGAAAGCGCGTTGTCCCATTGTCCTATATCGCGCTGCTGGGAACCTACATGAAAAGAAAGACCGTAAGGTTCCAGTCCAAGGCCATGAGCTTCAAGTATTAGTTCGTAGATCATATCCGGATGAGCTCCGAATTTACGAGATAGTGGCCAGTCTGCACCATCACTTTCAGTAAGCAGACGGAAAAATACACGAGAACCAGGAGCATTTTGTGCAATTTTCTTCAAATCGCTTTCTGAGTCAGTAACAAAAAGTCTAACACCTTTTTCATATGCATGAGCAATATCCTTTTCTTTTTTAATGGTGTTACCATAGCTTATTTTCTCCGCCTGGACTCCAAGTCTGATGAGCTGGTCTATTTCGTATGTTGTGGCAGCGTCAAAATTAGATCCTTTATTTTTAAGGGCTATAATGACCTCATCAAGAGGATTTGCCTTCATTGCATAATAGATTTTTACAAAAGGCATGTTTCTGATAAGCTCATCGTACATTTGTTCTACTTTAGTCAGATTAACAGTAAGGAAAGGTGTTTCTTTGCCTTTAGAGAATTCCTTTATCTTTCCAAAGTCTTCCTCTGAGATGAAATCACTTAGAGAGAATTTATAATGCTCTTTTCTCATATCGACTCCTTTTTATGATTAAACAAGTACTATTAGGAGCTAGTAAGTTAAATTAACCCATAAAATCATACCATACTAGCTTATTCAAATAAATACTTGATAATGGACTGTTAATAACTAATTAAGTATTTAAAATTGATTTTTCATAGTTATTAATAAGTAATTATATGTTTATAATAAAAAAATCTGACAATAACTGCCCTATAATCTATTTAATTGCTTAAAATGAAGTAATTTCTATTTTAAAGCATAATTAATGGTTATTTATCTAAAATGAGTATGGAAAATCTATATAGAAATGCCGTGTCAATAACTCTAATCAATATGAATATTTAATTTTATGCCAATCAATAGATTCATAATAAATTAAGAATCTGGATTAATGTAGAAATAAAACTAATAAGAAACTCACATTTCTTCAGTAAAGTCCTTAGATATCGGAATCGTAAAGAAGAAAGTACTTCCTTTACCAACTTCACTTTTAACCCAGATATTGCCGCCATGCATTTTGACAAATTTCTTGATTATTGCCAAGCCCAATCCAGTTCCTTTGTATTTGCGTGTGCTTGAGCTGTCAACCTGATAGAATGGGTCGAATATTCTGTTCATATGTTGTTTTGGCATCCCAATACCTGTATCACTAACTGACACCTGTATATAGTGTCTATCTATTTGCAGGGCATTGATTGTTACTGTTCCACCGTTTGGGGTGAATTTCAGCGCGTTGTCTACAAGATTATAAAGGATTTCTTTGACCTTTATACTATCAGCCATTATTTCAGTTTGTTTCAGAACTATATCTACATTAATTGTTATGTTTTTCTTGCCGGATAATATGGACATCATTGAATGAACGCCATTTACAACATCCGTCAAATCAATTTTTTCATAGTTTAGTTCCATTTCACCAAACTCGATCTGAGAAATATCAAGTATATTATTTATCAGATTCAGAAGTAAATGCCCATTCTGATATATGATGTTGATATATTTTATTTGTCTTTCATTAAGATCTCCCAGCATTCCATCTAATAGAACATCTGAATACCCGATAATAGAACTTAAAGGAGTTTTAAGTTCATGACTTGTATTTGCCAGAAATTCACTCTTGCTGCGATTGGCATTATCAGCTATCATTTTAGCTTTAAGAATAGCTTCTTCGGCTTGTTTTCTCTCAGTTATGTCTCGGAAGAACACAAGAGCTCCTGCAGAACCACCATAAGTAACTGGAACAGCAGATACCTCTGCAATGAAAGAACTGCCATCCAGACGAAGACATGTTTCTTCTATTGTTGGAACATTCTTCTTTTCAGCATTCAGACAATGTATCCGTTCTTTGACAGTAGCATGAGAATCAAAATGGAAACGGTCTATAACAGGACTGCCAATCAATTGTTTCTCAGACTCTGCACCTAATATTTTTAATGCTGCAGGATTAAGGTATGTAAACTTCCAATCTGTTTGAACAAAGATAGCTTCAGGTGCATTTTCAACAAGAAAACGGAAACGTGCTTCGCTCTCCTTGAGCTTTTCTTCAATCATTTTACGGTGGGTTATGTCGGTAATGAAACCTTCAAGAGCAATCACATTTTCTTCGTAATCATAGATTCCTTTACCCTGTTCCCACACCCATTTGAGTTTGCCTGAAGAAGTAGTTAAAATATATTCATCCTGGAAAGTTTCTCTTTTGGAAAGGGTTCTTTCCCATTTGTCCCACAGGTAATCCCTGTATTCAGGTTCGATCAGATCATTAAAAGTAATAGTTCTATTTCCGAGAAGATCTTCAGGTTTATATCCAGTTAATTCATAACAACCTTCGGATATAAACCGCATTGTCCAGTCCCGGTCGTAATCACAACGATATGCCATTCCGGGCATATTCGAAAGAAGAACTGACTTGCTTCTCTCACTTTCCTGAAGTGCCTGTTCCAGTTTTTTACGTTCACTTATGTCTCTCAGAAAACAAAATATACTGGGAGTAGAATACCCAAAATAGATAGTGCTTACTTCAATGTACAATACTTTCCCATTTTTCATACGGTGATGAGTTTCAAAAAAGTCTTTGCCGACCTTTTTCGTTCTGTCGATATGGTATATTATCTGGTTCTGATTCATATCTGTTTCCAGGTCATGTATGCTCATGTCAAGCAATTCTACGTATGTGTACCCTATCATTTTGCAATACTTGCCATTTATTTCGAGGATCTTGCCTTCCATATCAATATGTAAGAAACCATCTACCGACATCTCAGTAATTGTACTATAGCGTTGTACGTATTCTACGGTTTCAAGGTCGATATCTGGCATGTTCTGTACATAATAATTTGCTTGTTTTCGGTAATTCAATTCAATACAAGCACGCAGTTGTTCATCAGAGAACGGTTCTATCAGGCAATTAGAAAATGAGATTTCTTCGAAGCACCTGGATTGCGAATCACTGAAGGATGAAGCAATAAGAATAATTGGAATGTTTCCGATTTTCTGAAGACTCTTGTAATCTACATTAGCACAAATCGATTTTGTTCCAAAATGAAGTAGAATAACATCAATTTTTTCATTTTGAACGAAAGTATCCAAATTATCAGAACTCAATGATTTTTCATAAACCGAATAATCATTTGATTTAATTCTTTGTGAAAGCTCCAAATTACCGGATTCTTTCTCAAAAAGTAATAATACTTTTTTTATGTTCGCACCTAAAAAATTTAGGTGCTGAATTACATATAAAGTTAGCGCCTATGACTCAGTATTATATTATTTAACATTTAAAAATCAAGTTATTATAAATTTAAAAGGGTGAATAAGCATCAACTATCATAAACTAGACATAAAAAGAAATGCAATATTAAATGTAGTTATTCAAAGGATTTCAGAATATGAATTTTTACCTGGTAACATCCGGCTTGCTTCTGATAGGATTAAGCCTTCTTCATATAGTTTTTGGAGAAAGGAATTATTTTACAAGTAAAGAAAAACGCTACATAGCAGGTTATGTTCCATATCATCAGATGTCAATTGTATTGTTGTTCCAGGGTTTAGGACTCATTTATTCTGCTTTTTATTTCAATTTCCAGCTTCCACTTTTCATTCTTTCATTGATTATAGGTAATCTGTTTGCTTTTCTAATCATCTGCACAAAAGAAAAACAAATAGGGATGATCAGGACATCTGTTCCCCAATTCATCCTCTTTGGAATTACGATTACCCTTATTGTTCTGGGTCTTTATTAAAATATCCAGTAATCTTATTCAACAAGATATGTCACTTGAACAGACATTGAAGCAGTGAACTCACCTGGTATAATGTACTAGCTTAACTTCGAAATTGCATTAAATGACGCTCCTCTTATTTTCTGACGTTTTCTATACACCAACTTTTCTGCTTCTATTACAAAGAATACAGTACTTGATACCAGTACTATGTTCATCCAGTCAGCAATTTCCAGAGGAGCAGTACGCAGTACATTATTCATCAAAGGACTATAGGTGATGAAAAGTTGCAAAAGGATAACCAGTGACACTCCACCTAACATTACCCTGTTTGAGAACAGACGCCCAATGACATTCTCATAGATGGACTTCGAGCTGAAGAGATAAAATACCTCGAAGAGAACAATGGTATTCAATACTATGGTCTGTCCTTTTGATGTATTTATATTTTGACCATCCATTTCAAAGAAGAATAACAGAAAACTTGCCGTCACCATCAAAAGTGCTACGGTCACTATCCTGCGCTTTATAATTGGAAGTAAGATAGGTTCATCCGGGGAACGAGGTTGCCTTTTCAGTAGGTTTTCTTCTTTTGGCTCAAATACAATAGGAACACCCAGTCCTATGGCTGTAACAGTATTGATCCACAGTATATGAATTGGCAAAAGTGGAGGATTTGTGATCCCGAGCAAAACTGCTGCCATGATAGCAAGACCCTCTGCTGCATTGGTGGGTAGTGTCCAGAGAATGACCTTCTGTATCTTATCATAGACATCCCTTCCTTCCTCGATGGCGTTCACGATGGATGCAAAGTTATCATCTGCAAGTACCATATCGGAGGCTTCCTTGGCAACTTCCGTACCTGACCTGCCCATCGCGATACCGATATCAGCTCTTTTAAGTGCCGGTGCGTCATTGATACCATCCCCCGTTACTGCAACTATATTCCCCTGCTCTTGTAGCAGGCGTACAATACGGGATTTGTTCTCCGGGGATGTGCGTGCAAAAACTGATATATCTTTTAGATTTTCCAACAGATGTTCATCGGACATGCTGTCCAGGTCAGAACCAGATAGTGCCCCTTTAGTTGTGATACCGAGCTGTCCGGCAATGCTATTGGCTGTAAGTACATGATCTCCAGTTATCATAACTACCCTGATACCGGCATTGTTACACTTTTGTATGGCCTCCTTTACTTCGTCTCTGGGAGGATCCATCATTCCCTGTAACCCAAGGAATGTAAGAGTGTTGACATCTTCCACAAACAGCTCTTTTTTATTCTTATCTACGTGCTTGTATGCCATTGCGATAACACGCAAACCACTTGATGCCATTGAGGAAGCTGCTTCAAGTATCTTTCCTGACTGGATCTCAGTTTCCTTCTCTCCATCATACTGTGAATGGCACATGTTGATTATTTTCTCAGGAGAGCCTTTTACATATACAACATTTGAACCCCCGTCTTGCTCGTGTAGAGTGGCCATGAACATTTTTTCAGACTCAAAAGGCAGAGAATCCAATCTGGGAAGATGAAAGCCGGATACTTTCATTGCTGATACGAGCAAAGCACCTTCTGTGGGGTCACCCTGAATGCTGCCTTCATCCTTGATATAAGCATCATTACACAAAGCTCCTGCTTTAAGAGTTTCCAGAAGAGATTGGTATTTCAGAGCATCAATTTGCCTGTTGTTCTGGAAGAACTCGCCTTCAATGGAATACCCATCTCCGGTGACATCAAACAGAGCTTCCATAGTGTAGATTGATGTCACAGTCATCTGATTCATTGTAAGCGTTCCTGTTTTATCGGAACAGATGACCGTTGCCGAACCAAGTGTCTCTACAGAAGGCAGATTCCTTATGATGGAATTCTTGGAAGCCATTGATTTGACACCTATCGCAAGGGAGATAGTGATCAGGGCTGGAAGTCCTTCTGGTATGGCTGCGACAGCCATGCTTACAGTAGCCAGGAATATTTCCAGGTTCTCAAAACCCTGCAATCTGCCTATAATGTATGTAAAAATAGAAACAAAAATAATCACTATGAAGAGTTTTTTTCCAAGGCGGTTAACGGTACGTGTGAGGGGGGTGGAGATGGTCTCGGATTCCCTTATGAGTTCTGATATTTTTCCGATCTCGGTCCTTGAACCAATTGACACAACTACTCCCATACCAACACCTTGTGTGATTAGTGTGGCAGAGAATGCCATATTCTTCTGGTCACCAAGGGCTATATCCTCACCTGCAATATGTGTGGTGTTCTTTTCAGCAGCCAGAGATTCACCGGTAAGGGCTGATTCGTCTATGCGAAGGTTTTTGGTCTGGAACAATCGCAAGTCTGCAGGTACTCTGGAGCCAGCTTCAAGAAGTACCACGTCACCGACGACCAGTTCCCTGCTGGGAATTAACTTGCGCAACCCTTCTCTTATCACAATGGCTTCGGATTGCATCATTTTTGCCAGTGATTCAAGAGCGTGTTCTGCTTTACTTTCCTGAATAAAACCGATGATGGCATTTGCAAAAATGACGCCTGTTATCACAATAGAATCTGCATATTCATCCAGGATAAAGGTTATTATGGCTGCCGCGATCAGTACATAAATAAGAGGATTAGCAAACTGTTTTAAGAATTGATAGACAGGTCCGTGCCTTCTCTTTGTTTCAACTTCATTGTACCCATGTTTTGACAGACGTAATGAAGCTTCATCATTGCTGAGTCCTTCTTTATTTGTTTCCAGAAGACTGAAAGTTTCATCTCCAGTGGCGCGATACCAGCTAACATCCCCATCCATAAAAAGAAATAGTCTTTCCCTGATTAAATTGTTTTGTGAGATAAAATTTTTATTCGATATATTATAATAGCACCATTATAAATTACCCACGTGGAGGCTTTATATGAAAAAAATAAGTAACTATTCAGCCTGACTGTTTTAATGATGCAAAAAACAATATACTATGGCTTCATTCTATGTGTTAAAAAATATTCAGTAAAATATCATAAAAAACGTCTATCAATCTGAGGGGATTTGTATAGACCGCGAAGAAATACTTGCAGTTTATGAAGCTGGTCCAGAAGCAGTAGTAGAACTTGTAACTCGATTACTTGGGATAATTGAACATCAATCTCTCCAAATTGCACAACTTGAAGAGCGTGTCAGGCATTTGGAAGAAATGCTTGAAAAGAATAGTCGCAACAGTAGCAAACCACCTTCTACTGATTCTTATGCACGGAATAAACCAACCGTTAAAAGTCAAAGAAAAAAGACCAATAAGCATGTAGGTGGTCAAAACGGTCATCCTGGTACTACATTAAGAATAAATGATGATCCGGATGAAGTTATTGTTCATCCTGTTAATCAATGCGTCAATTGTGGGAGATCGTTAGCTTCTGTTCCCTCTGACTATGAAAGAAGACAGGTCTTTGACATTCCTCCTATAACTATCAATTGCATTGAACATCGTTGCGAGATTAAAACATGTCCCAAATGTTCTCATGTAAACAAAGCTCTTTTTCCAGATGGTGTAACTCAGCCGACTCAATACGGTCATCGAGTTAAGTCATTTGCAGTTTATTTGCACACTTACCAATTACTTCCTTATCAGCGTGTTACCAAGTTGTTCTCTGATATTTTGGGATGCAAGATAAGTCCTGCTACTTTGGTGAACACGGAACGTAGTTGTTTTGAGAAGCTTGGAGCTTTTGAAAATACAGTGAAACATCTCCTGAAAGAATCTCCTGTCATCAATCTGGATGAAACAGGAATGAGAATAAATGCAGTTCGTAATTGGCTTCATGTGGCAGGTACAGACAAACTGACCTATTATTTTGCACATCGCAAAAGGGGCTCAGAAGCAATGGATGCTATGGGCATATTACCAGGTTACACTGGTGTTGCAACACATGATTTTTGGAAACCGTACAACAAATATGAATGTCAACATTCATTATGTAATGCACATTTATTACGAGAGTTAACTGGAGCTTCCGAAAACAGTGATCAACAGTGGACAAAGATAATGAGTGATCTCTTGATATGCATTAAACATCATGTTGATAATGATCTTTTAGATACTGAGCTAATTCAAAGGTTCAGTGAGGATTATGATCACATAACTTGTTTAGGAGTGAATGAAAATCCTCCTGATCCGGAATCAAATGTGCGGTCTAAAAAACGAGGACGTAAGAAGCAGACCACGGTAAAGAATTTGCTGGATAGGTTTATTGGCCATAAAGAGGATATCTTGCGATTTATGTACGACCAAAACGTTCCGTTTGATAACAATCAGGCTGAAAGAGAGATCAGAATGACGAAAGTACAGCAGAAGATATCAGGTACTTTCCGCAGTGAACAGGGTGCAAAAAATTTCTGCCGTATAAGAGGATACGTGTCTACTGTTAATAAGAATTCTGAATCTGTTATCGATGCAATTAGTGCAATATTTTATGGCAATTCATTTGTTCCAAAGTTGCAGAATTGATCGTGGATGAAGAAATCAGCTTGGTGGAAGTGAGCTAGGCTGAATAGTTACAAAAATAATTACAATCGTATTGGTTATTATGCTAGCTGTTATTACATTATCCGGTAATATCATGGCAAATGCAATGGGTGATGAAAACTGCAGCGACCATAGTGCAGATAATACTCAACCAGGTACAGGTGATATTGGACCTGGTGAATCAAATGAAAACATTTCTCCAGCAGAAGATTGAACGAGAAATAAAGATAGCTGATATTTTTGGTTTTTTTTAGTTTGGTATGTCGAATTAATTACGAAGTTCACAGACCAAATAAACAATTTTTTCAAATTCATTACAATCCGAGTTGCATTCTGAAGACTTTTACGACTTCAAAATGTTCCTTTTCTGCCAAAAACTAAAATAGATTGCAGACTGTTTTTTATTACATGAGTTCAATTCACGATGATCTGGTCAAGTCGCTTAATTCCAAACAGGAAGCATATGTGAATCTGGAATTAGCAAACCCGACAAACGGGGAATATCTGCTGAGTGTATTTCACATGGTCCCGGGAGGTAAATTTAATGTTTTACAAGCTGCTGCGGAAGTAGCTGCTGAATCTTCCACAGGTACCAATTTCAAAGTTACTACAGAGACTCCTTTTTCCAGGACGATGAATGCGCTGGTATATCAGCTTGATCTGGAAAAGGAACTTATATGGATAGCTTATCCCTGGAGGCTTTTTGACAGGGAAGGCAATGTCCAGAACATCCTGACATATATTGTGGGTAATATTCTTGGAATGAAGGAAGTAGCAGCTTTAAAACTTCTCGATGTCTGGTTCCCTCCTTCAATGCTTGAGCAATATGACGGGCCAAGCTACACTGTAGATGATATGAGAAAGTACCTGAACGTCTATGACAGGCCAATCCTTGGAACCATAGTAAAACCAAAGATGGGACTCACTTCAGCAGAGTATGCTGAGGTCTGTTATGATTTCTGGGCAGGTGGCGGGGATTTTGTCAAGAATGACGAACCACAGGCAAACCAGGATTTCTGCCCGTACGATAAGATGGTGAAGCATGTAAAAGAGGCCATGGACAAAGCGGTGAAGGAAACAGGCCACAAAAAAGTACACTCTTTCAATGTTTCAGCCGCTGATTTTGACACTATGATAGAGCGATGTGAAATGATAGTAGGGGCAGGATTTGAGCCGGGAAGCTATGCTTTTCTCATTGATGGAATAACTGCTGGCTGGATGGCTGTGCAGACGCTCAGGCGAAGATATCCTGATGTGTTCATTCATTTCCACAGGGCAGCCCACGGAGCTTATACGAGGCCGGAGAACCCACTGGGATTCTCAGTACTCGTCCTGTCCAAGTTTGCCAGACTCGCAGGTGCTTCAGGAATCCATACGGGTACTGCAGGTGTCGGGAAGATGAAAGGAACACCTGAAGATGATGTTGTTGCTGCGCACGGAATCCAGTATATGAGTTCCATGGGTCACTTCTTTGATCAAAGCTGGTCAAAGATACCTGAGACTGACAAGGATGCGATAGGTCTTGTGAATGAAGATATGGCACACCATGTTATTCTTGAGGACGACAGCTGGAGAGGTATGAAGAAATGCTGTCCTATTGTTTCCGGTGGTCTCAATCCTGTCAGGCTTAAGCCTTTCATCGATGTTATGGAAAATGTTGATTTCATAACAACAATGGGCTCCGGTGTCCACGCTCATCCGGGTGGAACTCAGGATGGTGCCAGGGCTCTTGTTCAGGCATGTGAAGCCTATCTTAAGAATATTGACGTAGCAGATTATGCAAAAGACCATTCAGAGCTTGAACAAGCTATAGACTTTTTCACAAAGGCGTCGAAAGATGCCATGTGATTCTTTTGAAAGTAAATTAAAATAATTACCCAAAAGGATAATCGGGATGAAACTAAGGGATCTTGTGGACTGGAATATTTACTGGCTTCTTTTTATGCTGGGTGAATTTTCCTTGTTTGCAGCCCTTCCATATTCTATCTCGATATCAGGTGATGCAATATATGATGTGGCAGTATCACTGCCTAATATTCTTGCTGCTCAATTTACCCGATCGACTGTATTCTTTATAGTCTCTATCTTCATAGGCTTGTATCTTGGTAAAAAGATAGGCCTGGAAACACCATTGCTCACTTCAATATTTGAAGGCAAAGGTCTGCCAGAAAATTTTGCATCCACTGCAAAATTATCAATTTTCTTTGGTATCCTTGCATCGATCATTATTTTTATCCTGGACCGTTTCGTTCTTTCAATGTTTGGTGAACCTCTGCTGGTCCTTTTGACAACCCCTCCTTTGTGGCAGCGTTTGCTGTACACTTTCTATGCAGGGATTGTTGAAGAGCTTGTGCTGAGGTTTTTCCTTTTGACATTACTTATGTGGATATCATGGAAAATAAAAAAGACATCTGATGGTCTTCCAACTAATATGGGTGCCTGGATAGCAATACTTCTAGTCAGTTTTATTTACGGCCTGGGTCATCTGGTCACGTCTGTTTCAACAGATCTAGACCATTTTCTGGCCCTTCAAATTATTGTATTGAATGGAATTGCCGGGATAATATTTGGTTGGTTGTATTGGAAAAAAGGAATTGAAGCAGCAATTATTGCAAACCTGACTGCTACTTTTATGATATTAGTAGTTCTTGGTTCATTGTTCTAAGTTAGAAAAATACACAGATGGTATTTGCAGTGTAGACAATAACCCCGTCCCTTAAAGGAACAAATTTCCCCACTGCTCATACTCTAAATAATTGTGATGACTGAAGCATGAACGTAACAAACCTGATGTGTGTGTGGGAGTAATGTGGAACAGATTTGTTAGTGTTCGTATATCTTTATTCGTTTTTAGCTTCAGTCATTTTAATCAAGTCCATATCGTACCACCGAATGGCTATACAGTCGGTCTGAGTCTTCAGCCCTTGTGACTGCAATTCCTACTACATTTCACAACTATATAAATATATCTATACTTAAATATATAATGAGCATGATGATGATGAGGTAAGCCCAACGATCTTAATTGTTTCAGCAATTAGCCAGAACAGAATCCATATACTCTGTCAAATGAATGCGGAGCTTATCCATTTCATCATTCTGTGGCAGGGTGGCTATCATTTTGTCGATGTAGCCTCTTTTCCTGACAAGTCTGACGGTTTCTACGAAATTCAGATCAAATAACCATGCAAGACGTGTGAGATTCATATCATTACATGTTTTGACCTTCTTGACACTTGCAACCTTGTTATTGAATATATCTTCCAGCAGGTCACGGTTATATTCAGAAGTATCAGGAAACCCAAGGTAAAGTGCGGGATTTGGAGATGTATCTTTTATAGTATAGTAATCTGTCAAGACTTTGTAGATATCCAGCTTGTCTGCGTCCCTGATGAGTTTAGAATGAAAAAGAGTTCTCTTATCGAGTTTATCTGGTATCCGGAGAAGATTATGACTCGTAATGGCTGTGAGAATTATTCTCTGTTCTTCCAGAGGCAGATCTGACAGAACTCCTTCTGTCTGCAATATCTTTACTCCCAGGAGAGCATGGTTCTCAGATTCAGAATCCTTGAAGGTTCTGTATTTCCTGATCTGTTCAAAACGGCCAATATCATGAAGCAGAGCAATAGTCTTTACGAGATAATACTCTTCATTACCCAGATATTCTGATTTTGCAATGAGGGAAGCATTTTCACATACCCTTATACTATGCTCTTCTTTGAGCCTTATATTCTCTTGAATAAAAGCATCACCTGAATAAAAGGACTGAACATAACGATTAAACCATTCTCTGAATTTGAGGAAATCTTTTTCTTTCATTAGCAGGCACAAATGAGTTTAAAATCCGATCACTAATTTATGCTTCTACAATTTTTATCTTGAAAGTCAATGCTTTACCAGCAAGTGGATGATTCAGGTCAAAAGTAACTTCGTCATCTGTCAGGTTAATTATTTTTGCAGGCATCTGTTGTCCATGTGGATTTTGTACAAGGAATATTTTTCCAACTTCCATATCCATACTTGTCTGGACAAGGTCTCTGGATACAGTATCAGTAAGTGTATCCTTATATTCACCATATGCTTCTGCAGGTTCAAGTCTGAATTCTTTTTCCTCACCCACTTCCATATTTTTTACAGCATCATCGAAACCTTTTATGACTTTCCCGGAACCTACTGTGAACTCCAGTGCTTGTCCATGATTTTCCGATGAATCAAAAACTGAACCATCATCAAGTGTGCCTGTATAATCTATCTTTATAGTATCTCCGTCTTTTATTACCAATTTATCAACTCGCTTTATGCATTCGAGGTGGCCTACTTTATTTAGTTATTTTGGTGACGGACTTACAGGTTTAATTCAATTTTTTCTCTTTTATTATAAAGAAAAATAAAAGAGACCTTTTGCCTCTTTTTATCTATATTCTATCATGCCAGCACACATTCATCTTCAACAAACACGTAGTACCCTTCATACATGCTCATGTTGAAGACATCTGTGCCTACCTGATTACCTCCAATGATACCTTCTTCATTGTTGTAGCCAATATATGCATGCTTTTTTTCTGCTGGTATCCACGGACCTCTTATCTCGGTGTAAAGATTATCTATGGTAATGAGAGCATATTCAGCAGGTAGTTCTACCTTTGCCGTGTGACCAATTGCATTCCAGCCAGAATATAAGGTTAAAGATGGTGGTCCTGCTGGTATCTTTGGTTTGAGGTATGTCTCATCCACAACAGCAGATTCCGACATATTGTTATGTACCCAGTACCCTTTAAGCGGTTCAAATTCAACAGGTATTATCATCATACCAGAATTTGCATCGTTATAGAACACAATATCTATCTCATCGTCGCTGAACTTCCTTAGCACATCATCAATAGAGGGTTCATCCAGATTCTCCGGGAACGATATCAGGTTCCAGCCGGGTTGCAGAGTGATACCTGTAATGTCAGTTTCCTCATCATCGACAGGAATCTCATCTCCCGGTTCCTCATCTGGTTCCCCATCTATTGGGTCTGTGGCATTTGCTATCTGAATTACAGTATTGAAAACTACAGTATCTGGTATTGCAGTATTATTCTCATCTCTAAACACGACATTTTCCAGATCAAGGCTGTATGTTCCCTCAGATGCATTTTCAGTCACCTCAAAACCAATGGTAAGAAGATTGCCTGATATTGGTTCATTGATTGTTTCTATTACATTGATCCCATAGATAACTGAAGCTATTGCATTGTTACCACCAATTCCGATTCCTGCCGTTGTACTATTACCGAGCAGATTTTCATTTGTAATACCTGTGATATTGATGGCTGATGGGTCATAGTTCAACTGAAGATTGATACTGTCTAGTGGGTAGCCATTTGAGATCACTTTGATAGTAGCCTGGAAATTTTGTCCCGGCTTAAAAGGACCTGTTTCAGAAACCACTTTAGCCATGCTGAATGGAGTATCTGCATTATAGATCTCTACTGATCTGTATGCATCACTTGTACCGCTGCCATCTGCCATAAGCACACGAAGCAGGTATGTACCATCCAGGAACTCATTAGAAAGGAATGTAATATTCCATCCATCATTTCCGTTGTTGTCAGTTCCAAGGCCCCTCCATACTTTTCCATCATTAACCAGACCATCACCATTGATGTCCGCATAAATTCTGAAAGCTGTTGAAACTACATCTTCATCTCCTGACAGGTCCACAGCTTCAATATTCTGTATGCCTGAGATGATATCACTCTCATTTGGTGATATTATGCCAACTATTGGCATCACGTTCGACGCATTCGAGATTCTGAAAGTAGTATTACTGACCATCACATTCGGCATGGTGGTAGTATTTTCATCTTTAAGCAGAACATTTTCCAGTTCAAGACCGTATACACCATCAGTTGCATTCTCCTTTACACCAAAACCAATAGTGAGGACATCTCCTGATACTGGTACAGGACTGGATGCAGTAGTATTGACTTTATAAGTTAGCAAGCCATCACCTTTATCTCCGCTTCCGGGCACTATCAGCGTATGTTCTCCGAAAATCCCATCATCTATAATATTGGTAACAATAACAGCCGAAGGGTCATAGTTTAATTGAAGAGCAATGTCATTCAGTGCGTAGCTAACGGAATTTACCCTTACCGTGGTGTAGAACTCTTCACCCGGCATAAAAGGACCTGTATCAGTAACGATCCTTACAGTGGGTACGGTAAGTTCACTTGAATTTAAGATTGATACCTGGCCATCATTGACAATGGTTGGTATAGCAGCAACATTTTCGTCTGTAAGTTTTACATCATACAGATTAAGAGCATATACACCAGTCGTTGCTTCATCTTTAACCTGGAAGTTAAGTATAAGCAGGGTACCGCTTCTTGGAACTATTGTTTCACGATCCCTGGATGCAAGGTCGAATAGATATGTTCCGGATGAGGGACGTGACATGATCAGGACGTCAGATCCAAGCAGGTCTTCATAGTTTTCACTGTTCAGTTCAAGTGAAGCGTTGTCATAATCAATAGCTAATTTGATACCTCTCAAATTATCCTCTTCACAATCTACTTCCACTGCCACCTGAAAAGTATCTCCAGGTTCAAGATGGCCCGATAAAGGTATTAAAGACGGTTCTATTGAGACGTTTGCTCTTGGATCACTAACACTTATGTAATTATTCACGGTCTTTGTATCACTACTGTTCATATTGCCTGCAGTAAGTGTGACATTGTAAGAGCCAATCGATGTGTATGTATGCACAGGGTTCCTGGTGGTATAATCTGCGATGTTATCACCGTCAACATCCCATTCCCAGGAATCAGTATTTGTAGAAAGGTCAGTGAACTGAACTGTTAATGGTGGGATGCCAAATGTAGTATTTGCAGTGAAATCACAGATTGGAATTATTGGTTCAAATTGTTTCAATGAAAGCGGTAGATGATCGATATTATTAACATTAAGTTCATAGACCATGTCACATATTCCATTTCCATCTGTATCATTGCAGGTCTGGCTAAAACCTTCACCATCTGGTGTTGCCCAGAAGTTCCCACCGATGAATGCACCTCCAATAATGTTTGATCCTTCTGTTTTGGTGACATTCCAAATATTCTCGGACTCAAATATCTCGATATTTTGTACATTGCTGAAGTAGTTATTATATATAGTGTTCTCTTGGGATGTATCAAGATATATGCCATACTCATTTTTTGATATATTGTTGTCATTTAGAATATTGCCATTTGACATGAATAGAGCAATACCATCATAATTATTTGATACATTGTTATTTGCTAGCCAGCTATTTATTGATCCTTCAAAAAGAATGCCCACTTCATTATTTGAAACAAAGTTGTTAAGTAAGGTATTATTGTTGGATACACTCAATAGAATGCCACATATATTGTTTGATAGAACGTTGTTGGCAATATTACAATTTTCAACCTCATTAAGGTGTATTCCAGCGAATGGCCAAAACAACTCGTCGTTTGCACCAGTTACGTTGAAGCCACTGATAGTTACATTGTCTGCAGCTACATGAAAAACACTTTGATTAGAGTTTTGAGCATAGACAGCAGTATAATTTAGATCCCCTGATTCAGATATGATTGTTAACTCCTTATCTACAAACACATTTTCCACATAAGTTCCCGAAAAAACAATAATTGTATCTCCATTGTTTGCATTATAAGTAGCTTCAGTTATCGTTGTATAGTCTGCCGTACCATCCTCGTTTACGTAGATTGTTCTTGGTTCTATTGGTTCTGTAGATTCATTGATCAGATAAAATTCCAAATATTCAATGGAACTGTTAACTTTGAACTTCAGTCCTTCAGCTATTCCCTGAACTGAATCAGGTACTAAATTCATTGGTTCGTAATTCACCATCGAAAGTGAGTCACTAACACTATCAACTTCCAAAATCGCAAACTCATCACTTGTTTCAATCTCGTAGACGTTCTGGAAATCAATTAACCAGAAACCTTCAACAACTACATAGTTGTCAACCTGAGATATCTCAGTAATAAGTGCTCTGAATACAATCACATCATCCTGGTCTCCGACATCTGTATCATAGTCCCAGGTTGCATCTCCAGCCGTTATATCGATAACTTCATATTCTACTAATACTCCATCCCTGGACAATTCCATCCATGCCTTGTTACCCACAACATCGATCTGCTTTACAGCGAGTGCATAGCCATTTGGAAGTTCCAGTAAGTCACCGGTTTCTAGGTTGTACGTGTCATTGGAGTCAACGAGTAACTTGACCAGTTCACCTGCATCATAGTCAGAAAGTGGAACGTATTCTTCTGTAAAGAGTCCGATGACTGGGAAAGTGCCTTTGTTTATGCCCGTATTCTCATCAGCGAAGTCTGCCTGATAATCTGCCTGAACAATGCTTGTATGGTATCTGAGGCCATCTTCTTCGATTGTTCTTCCCGATACAAAGTCTCCTCCGTATATACGCAGTTGTTCATCAAAAATAAATTCTGCAAAATTGCTAGCATTCATTTCAAGAAAGTCTGAATTTTCAGATCCGACAATAGTATCAAGATCAGGACCATCGTATATTGGTCCGGTTGATGATGCAGATACTGTTATACAAGCCATTGTCACTATTAAAATAAAAGACAAAACGATTTTAGTTACGAAATTATTTATAATCCTCATCTATCTATCCCCAGCTATAACACTTTACACTGTCAAATAAGAAAACAACACCGTTTTCTAATATTTTTAACCAACACAATATTATTTCTAAATGTACTTATTGGGGTGCTTTAAAATATTACTTTTGAAACAATGTTTCTGAGGATTGATTCTCTGTAACTTATCGATAAGCATCCTTGTAAAGGATGCTTACGTCTCATGTTATTGTTTTCTTTTGAGAAGAAGAATCGTAAACAGACCCAATACACCTGCTGTTATCAAAGGTACAGCGGTGGGTACTGCTTCAGGCTGTGCCAGTGAACCCATATCACTGACCAGGTATTCCCAGAAAGCATTTCCCTCCTCTATCGTGTCATTGTACTGGATAGATGCACTTTCCTTCTGGAAGGACATGAAATCTACAAATCCACCGTTCTCAATAGGGGTTATGTAGTTAAAGACAGCTACATTATCGGCATCCATTGTTACTGTCAGATCAGATGTAGATAATCTGGTACTACGTGGTCTCATCCTGTTATATTGATCTTCATTTATCCAGTTATTTTCATCGATCTTTATCTCATCATCAAAATATTCAGAGATTACTTTCCCAGTGTATCTGTCCATCAGTATCAGATGTTTATATGAATATTCATCGTAATAATCTCCTTTGATGTCCCGGACACCGTAAAAAACTGTCTGATAGTTGTCTGTTGTGACCTCGGACCAGCTCCAACCATGCATCTCCATTGGCCATGTTAATTCTGTGGTAGTCATTGAGAGCATGTGGTCCATGTATCCTTCTCCCTGTACCACCGTGTACTTCTTACCATCCAGAACTATTGAGCCAGTCAGGTTTCCGTAAGCGTGTTCATACGCAACGAATCTGAGTGGTCCATCGGCCTGGTCCACGGTCCTGTCAGCATCTGTCTGGAAAAACAGATCCATTTGCATCTCTTCACAGGTATAATTCAACTCATATCCCTGAGAGTGTGAACCATTGTAACTCTTCATCCCATCAGGGAACGTGTAATCCACGTAAGGTGTGTGTATTGCCACATAATCGTTAAGAAGCACTCGTGGGATATAGGTATCCTTTTTGTTGAAAAATGCAGTATCATTATCGTAGTAGAGACCGTAGAAGGTAAGCATATAGGAAAGTTGTGTCCCGTCAGGAGCTACTATCATGGGTGCTTCCTGATGTGTCAGAACAACGAAGAATCCTAAATTTCTTTCCTCTCCATCATCTGCCACAAGTTTAGTATCACCATTCAGATACCACCATTCAGCCATCATGTTTGTATCAAAGTCGGTATCCAGGTATCCTCCCTCAGTGTAGTCTGCCTCAGTCCCCTGCAGCAAAGCCACTTTATCAGATGCTGTGATTGCTGCCGCTGTCCCGGCAAGCATTATAAGCAGAATAGACAGCATCCCAAAACGAATTATCAAATCTTGTTCTATTTTCGTTTGAATCCCCCACAGATTGTTCGAAATAAATAATGCTTTGAATAGAGTATATTATATTTAGCCGTAAAAAATAATAAATGTATGGAAACTGTAATTCTAAACATTGTTTTTAATCACATGGACTGTGAGGATTTCAATAATCGAATATAGTTCATCAGGATTTTTTCATGCATTCCCTATGAATAATTATTTTTACTTTAGAAATAAAACTATCAGTTGTTAGGTTAAAGAATAGTTCCTCAAAAAAACTTCAGAGGATTTCGATATTCCCTCATTTTAGATCATTAAAGTATTCAAACTCAATTATATCCTCTCATTTTTTATCATTTTGTTTATTTCTCTTCATTAATCCTTATTTTTAGTATAGCTCCCGCTATCCTAAATTACTCCTTTGGTTTTTAGTGTCCTCAATTGATGCAGATTAAAACAAAAAGCTGTCATCAACATTTTTGCATTCACTCTTTCTACAGTTGTAACAAGAACCTTTCTGGTTTTAAATATTTCTTTTGTCACTGCATACACTCTTTCGCAAGGGACTCTTTTCACACTTATTCTTTCATTTCTGAGGATATCCATTATTCCTAAAGGATGTCCTCTTACAGCTCGTTGCATTGTTGCTGCAAAACCTTTTGCTATTGCTCCAAAATATCCTTTATCTCTATACACCACTTCACCCTTTTCAGACAGATCAACCTGTGAATCGTGAAGTGATGCAGTTGTTGTCTCAAATCTTCTGATTAGTTCATAATCCTTATCAATAATTGTATGAAGTTTGTATCCAAAGTGAGATTTACCATTTTTCTTAGTCCAGGTTCCATCTTTGCTTCTTCTTGTTTTCGCATCTTTTCCTCTGAGTACATCTGCTTTTGCATGTCCTGGATCTGAGTGAATAAAAGTTGCATCCTGGATCATTCCTTTTTTAATCTTCAAACCAAGAGCATCAAGCTGATTCTGCATTTCATCCCACACCGCTTTTTCTTTACCATTGTCGATAATTCTCTTCCTGAATGACCAGACAGTTGTACTGTCTGGTACATATTCAGGAAATCCCAGGAATTTCCTAAAGGATATCCTGTCAATACACTGCTTTTCAAGCTCAGCATCAGAAAGACCATGCCATTGTTGCAGAACAAGCATCTTGAACATTACAATAACATCAGCTTCAGGCCGTCCGCCTGAAGCTGTTCTGTTTATGTACATTGACTCCAGAATAGGGCGAAAAGGCTTCCAATCTACTAAATATTCAATTTCAGCAAGCTTATCTCCGACAGATTGGAGACGCTTATATTCTTCATTTAAGGCAAAATCAGTAAAAGAATCCATAATAGTAAATTTGCTTTGCTATTATTTAAATTTTATTGAATTGTATGAGTATTGATGGTAGTTTCTCGAAATCCTCTTCAATATAATTGATTATGTCATTAAAGAAAAATTGTAACTATTCAGCCTGATAAAAACGCTATCAATAACAATCTTGACAAAAAGTTGAAACGTAAATTTCATTAGGATCATTTATTTTGATTGTTGCTATTGATTGCTTTTTTGATTGTTAGATTGTTAGTGAGCAGACATCTCTATTTCGATGAAATCAGTACCAATAGGCAAATCGTGCCAGGCTGAATAGTTACGTTTTGCAAAGCAATTTGAATGAATTTATTTAGCAGTAATTTTAGTATATAATTAAATTTATGGTCGGAAACAGTTGCATTCTTCATTTTACCCTGTAATTGCTTTCCTTTTTATCGTAACTATACCCAGATAACCATCAACCGTAACTTCATCACCATTTTTGATAATGTCTGTTGCATCTGGTATTCCAGTGACACAGGGGATTCCGTATTCTCTTGCAATAATGGCGCCATGTATCAGCATACCACCTCTGCGTTCCACAATCCCGCTCACAAGAGGTACTACAAATGTCATGTTAGGATCAATAGCATCGCATACAAGTATCTCACCAAATTTGATGTCGAAAAGCTCCTCGTTCTTCGTGATCACCCGTGCAACACTTGTCACAAGGCCTTCACCTGCAGGCTGTCCTTGAATCTGCCTTTGATGTGCTTTTTTTACTAAAATCTCTTCTTTTATTATCGTTTTTTTTACAGGGACATAATTGTCGTCATTGAGCGCTTTTAATAGTTCTTTTTCCTCGATATCATCATTAATATCAAAATATTCGAACCTGCTTTTTATTTTGGTTGCTATCCTGTTTTTTGCCTCGTTCACTGTTGAAATGTATTGCTCCTCTATCCTTCCAAGATGAATGTTATCATCATCTCGCAGACGATAACTTGTGCGTCCTATTTCAAGAAGTTCTTCTGCAAATTCCCTGTCGGTTTCAGAAAAAGCAGAAATAAAGCGTCCTTCCAGGCCACTGGCATTTCTTTTAACAGGCATTTCCTTTTCAGGGTTGGAAGCAAGCTCTACAATAAGCCTTAACAGCTCTTCCTGATTTTTAAAAATACCAGAATGTCCGAAATTCTCAAAGAAATCCTCTACCTCTTCCTTAAAAGCTCCTTCAACAATTATGCCATTTGTAGTATTCAGGCGCGAAGCATCTTTTCTCAGCATATCGGCCATTCTGTTGAGTTTCTCGTTCCTTTTGATGCTTAGCAACCCGGAACCTGAGAGCAATTCCATGAATTCATACGGATTTGAAGGTTTTATCATATCATTGTAGACCTGGCCGAACAGTCTCATCCCATGGGCAAAGGGAATGAACTCGTCAGTATATTTTTTATCCCATCCATTATACAGTTCTTTTCTTCGAGTTATTTCCCTGGCAAGTTCTTTATCACTCAGGATTCCAACTTCAATTGATTTCAGGGCTTTTGCATCCCTGATCATTTCAGGGATCAATTTATCCTCTACTCTTTTGCGAAGCTCCTGCAAATTATCCATTGTCCTTCTAAGAGATAGATACCAGAGTTTTTCTCCTTCATCTGTTGTTGTTATTGGTCTTGACTGGAGTACGTATATCTCCTCATCTCTTTTAGTCCATTCAATATCCTGTGGATTACCAAAATTGCTTTCCATAATCAAAGCTATCTCATGCAGTTCATGAACATCATTTTCTCCAAGAGGAGGAGTTTTTGATATAGCAGGAGAAGTCTTTTCAAGAGCAGTGCCAGTATTTCTCAAAACGGTCATTTTTTCACGACTTGATGGATCGACATGCTGGATTATGACAGCATTTTCTCTGTCAATTATCCATCTGTCCGGTTCCACATCACCATCCACAAGCCCTTTATTCAAACCATGAACGGCTTCAATTATCATCTGTTTGCTATTTTCAGGACTGCTGCTGAAAATGATGCCTGAGACTTCCCCTGTAATAAGTTCCTGAACCATCACTGCCATTGTACTATGTTTTATGTCAAGTCCCAATTCCTTCCTGTAAAGGAAAGCTGCATCTGACCATAGGGAAGCCCATACAAGCCTGATGTGTTCTAATATGGATTCCAGGCCTTTTATATTCACATAGGATTCATGTAAGCCTGCAAAAGATGTATTACTGGAATCCTCGCCTGGTGCCGATGACCTGACAACAACCGGAATGTCAGTGAAATGTTTATCAATATTATCCCGTATTCCCCTAGCAAGATTTTCAGGGATTGGTGTGTTAAGGAACATATTCCGGATTCTCAGGGATGTATCCCACATCTCTTCCCAGCGCATATCTTTGATATCTTTTCGGGCAAGCTCAAGTGTTATCCTACCTTTCAGGGCGCTGGAATTAAGGTATTCTTCATAGGCTTTTGTGGTGATGCAAATAAATGGAGGGACCATTAAGCCTTTGTCTACGATGTCGTGAAGTGAGAATGCCTTTGAACCTATAAGGTCCATGTTTTCTTTTTTTATGTTCTCCATGAAAATGACAAGTTCCTTCATGTCATATCTATCTCCACGACATTCTGGAATTTGCTTGCAACAATGTATCTGTTCACTTCAAGTTTCATGAGGGCAGAAGAAGGCGACAACAGGAAATCTTTGAGATAAGGATGTTTTCCAAGGTAGAGATCCATGGAAACATCAGTTTTTTTGACTTCCATAACTGTGCCATTCGCATTTACAGCTATGGCATCCTTAAAGTCATTCTCTTTGTTAGACCTGTTATCTATCATCAAGGACGCTTTTTTGGAAATACTGAGATAAGAATATTTCCTTGTGGCCACAGGAGTTACAAAATATATATGTTTAAGATCATCAGTGGCTACAAAGGCTATTAAGTTAGTATATGGCTCATCATCATGAAAGCTTGCAAGGACTGCAAGTTTTTGTTCTTTCACGAGATTATTAATTTGTTCTTTCAAATCGCTTTCAGACATTTCAGTAACCATTCACCACAATCCTCATTTTTAGATTGGTTCCTGTGTATTTATGTTTTGTTGGACATGTTTCATAAATTATTTAACTAGACACAGCATATTTTATAAATGTTGAAGATGATATAATGAAATTAAAAATTACAATTTTGATATCCATTTTAGTCCTGCTTACTGCTATAGTTCCCGCAAATGCAGATATTATGCCATCAGGTATGAAGGGTATTAATCGATGCGTAAAGATAACAAATTTAGATGATTTCCCAGATACTGTATTTATAGGATATATAAGAGGACCATTAATCCAATGTGAAAACCCATATATCGTTACTTCTGATAAATGCTTAACACAATATTATAAAGCAAATAACCTGACAATATATGCGATGGAAAAGGATTATCTTGATTCTAAAGAACTCAAAAATATAGATTTTGAATCCGATACTAATATTCTGGGTTATCAGCTTGATTTAAATCCTGATTGGGACATTATAGATATTGAAAACCCGTTAAATGAGGAAGAGATATACTATTCAATTGCAGGTTTCACAGATGATGAATTGGTGCTTTATGAATCAAAAAAAGTATCAAAATATGTAGGAAGTGTACCCGATAAAGTGAAAACATTCGAACAGCCTGAAATAGCTGGCCTAAGATCAACAATCTATGAGAATTCAGCATATACAAAAGAAAACCTTTCAAATGAGCATGTCCAGAAAAAGACTATAAATGAATCAATTTCTGATGATCAAATGTTATCTGGAAGATCTATTATAGATATAATAATTTCTTTCTTCAAAAATCTATTTGGGGTTCCAAATTGATGACATATGAATACTGGTTTTTATTGTCCTTGATATTAACAATAATTATAGAAACTATAACTCTATTTGTTATTTTCAGACTTTTTTTGAAAACAAATAAAAATGAAATTACTAATAGGCTATTACTATTTGCAGGAATTTTTTCTTCGTTTTCAACACTTCCTTATCTCTGGTTCATATTACCACAGATAATAAGATCATATAGTCTTCTTACAGTAAGTGGGGAGATTTCAGTAGTTTTGATAGAAGCAATTATCTATTGCTTTGTATTGAGAACTAATATGAAAAAATCGCTGATTATTTCTTTGATCTGTAACCTCATTTCTTTCTTAGCAGGGTTGTTAATTAGTCCTATCTTTTGATTGGTTAGAATTCTTTTGGCAAATTAATGGCATCTTTTGGATACTTTTCATAACAATTTCCACATTATAGGCATGTAGAGCTATCTACCTTTTAAATATCTCCTTTGCTGATTGTACCAACAGGGCAGACGTTCTTACAAATACCAAATGATGCACACTTCTTATTAATGCTATAACCGCTTTCCTCTACTGTAGCATTGCCAAAAGCAATCATTCGCGTTTAGAGGGAGGTTGGAAGGTTAAAATGTGCGAAGAAATCATATAAAATAGCAACAATTTCCTTGCATTATGGAATACCAGAATGAAGAATTTGAAGCAGAAAGCTTTGAGGGTATTGATCTCACAGGTGTGTCTTTCAAAAATACCAAATTCATTGAGTGCAACTTTGAAAATTGCAACTTATCGAATGTAGATTTGAATAGCACAAGATTTCAGGATGTCAGATTCAAGAACTGCAAGATCATGGGATTGAATTTTTCAGATTGCAATGACTTCATATTTACCATTGGATTTGAAAGCTCATTTCTTTCATTATCAGTCTTTTCCAATATGAATTTAGAAAATACGGATTTTATCAATTGTCAGGTTTATGATTGTGATTTTGTAAATACGAACCTGAAAAATGCGGATTTTCAGGGATCTGATCTAAAGAACAGTCTTTTTAGAAATACAAACCTGAGTTTTACATCATTCAGGAACGCGAAGAACTACGACATAGACCCAAATAACAATTTCCTGAAAAAGACAAAATTCTCAATTCCTGAAGTCATATCTCTTTTAAATGCGTATGATATTGAAATTGAATGAACAGATGTTAAGGCAAAATCAAACAGAAAGATTATTATGCTAATTTTAGCATACCTTTTATTGTGGATAACTTAAACTTAGAGATAATTGAGCCAAGAATGCTGGTATTGACAGGTGAGAAGTCCTTTGAGGAAATGAAAGAACTTGCCTGGAATAAGAAGACTGCAGCATTTGGAGGAATTAAAAACCTATTATCACGGCCAAAACCTGATGATATTAATATAATCCATGCGGAAAAACAGTACAAGCCTTTCTGGCATGCTGTATGCTCAAGCAATTTTGAGTATAAGCGAAACACTGAGTTTTCTGTAAAAATTAGTGATCTTGCTGTGCAGAAAGTAATAATCTGCAATGAGGAAAGGGATATAGATAAAGAGCGGAATGTAAAACTTCACGGTAGCGAACACTGTCTGGAATCAAGTACTAAAGAAATATTCGTAGATGCGTATACAGAAAATGAAGAAGATCTCTCCCGATATCTTTCCATGGAAACACGTGAAATATCACAAACTGAAGAACTGAATGCCGGAGATAATATTGTAGTTCCGGTAAAAATAAAAGCTTCTTACCTTGTCAGGAAACTATTAAGCGATATGATGAAACCCATTGATGCAGATGAAGTTCTGGACGAGACTGTGAGAATCGAAACTCTTGATCTGTATTTCAGACCAATTTATGCTTTTGAATTTTCATGGCTACCAAAGAATAAACAGAATGTTCTGGAATTTGATGGTATTACAGGTGAGTTCTATTCTGGTAAAGTGCTCAGGGAAAAGATGGCAGAGATATTCACCGAAGAAACATTGTTCGAGATTGGAGGGGAAGTTGCAGGAGCTGTCATTCCAGGGGCAAACATACCTGTGAAAATATTACAGGAATCCAGAAGGCGAAAGGGTAATAGTAATTCATAGTCGATTTTTTTAAAAATACTGTGCCAATAGATGAAATGTAAGTACCTTCTGTATTCTATTCTACTTTTTAACGTACTATCCAAATAACAGTTGCTAAGAAGAGCTCTGTTTTTACCTATAAACATGCACATAATAGAAATAAGATAGTATTGTATGTTTAATTGGGGGTTAAATGAAATATTCACTTATTTGTCTGTTAATGATAATTTTCGTTGGATTATCAGGTTGCTTAAGCGATACAAATAAAATTGCTGATAATGGAATTAAGAGCAATGAAAAGATACCAATATTGACAGGAATTGAGGTAGAAAAGACGGAAGTGACAATTGACAGTGGCAATCTGACATATCCTGCTTATGTAGCTGCTCTTGAAACTAAAGACAAAAAACCGGCAATCGTCCTGATACATTCATTCAGGGGAATGGAATCCGGATATATAGAACTTATTGACAGGCTGGCTTCAGAAGGGTATGTGGTAGTCGCTCCTGAATGGCAGACTTTTGAAACATCTCCACATGATGCAGTTGTAGAGCAATTGATAAGAGACTCTATTGATTATTTAAGAGAAAGACCCGATGTTGACACCAACCTTCTTGGTCTGACTGGTTTTTGTGCAGGCGGACGCTACACTATGCTTTTCCTTCCAGATATCAAAGAATTCAAGTCTGGAGTAGCATGGTACGGTTTTCCTTATTCGGGAGATTCCGAAACCCGACCTGATAAACCTGCTGACGTGATCGAACAACTGGAAGTTCCCATGTTAATAATACACGGAACAAATGACCAGGCTAGCAATGTATCTGATATCTACAAATATAGTACTGAATTGGATAATGCCGGGAAATACTTTGAATTGAAAGTATACCAGGGACAACCACACGGATTCATGTTGGAAGATGGTCAGTTGTCACGAAGCTTCGAAGCCGAGGATGCCTACTGGCAGATGGTTACATTCTTTGATAGAACACTAAAATAAGGTGAATATTATGAGAGATATAAGAACAATTTTCTTTTTTTTAATTCTTGCATTTTTTTTAGGTATAAGTCCCCTTGTGGGATTTTATACTGATTATCTATGGTTTGATATGATCGGCTATACATCCGTATTCACAACAATATTACAATGGAAACTGATTACGATCATACCTGGATTCATACTTGCTTTTGCGTTCCTGTACATAAATGCGAAATTTGCAGGGAATTCAATACGTAAGATCCTTGCTGAGAGAAACATAGCCTATAATAATATCGATTCGCAGTTTATTTTAATAATAATTACAGTATTTTCATTTGTTTTTGGGCTTGCATTCAGCAGTAACTGGAAAACAATTCTTTTCTATCTGAATAGCACATCATTTGGCATTAACGATCCTATTCTTATGAACGATATAGGGTTTTACGTATTCCAGCTCCCGTTCATTCATATGATAAGAGGAATATTCCTGACACTGACCGTTATATCACTCATAATGGTTCTGATTCTTTACATGATCAGGCTTGAATCTATATTCAAGTCCGATACAATTGAAGCGGATAATACTGAATCATCTTATTTCCTGTATCCGACAAATAGTGTAAAGGATATACTGGATGAACTGCCTGTTAAGGTCCTTATTCATATATCAGCACTTCTTGCATTCTTGTTTGTATTAATTGCATTTGGATTTTATCTTAACAGATATGAGATATTGTTCTCACAGCAGGGAGTAGTATCAGGTGCAGGCTATACTGATGTGCATATAAGGCTTCCAATATTCAACATACTGACAATATTATCATTCCTGACTGCTATCGCTTTACTGGCAAATGTAAAACTGAAGAACATAAAAATTCCAATTGCCAGTATAGTTCTGCTAATACTGTTCATCATGGCCAGTTCTTTTGTACCTGATGTTTATCAGCAATTCAAAGTGGAACCCACCGAGATCCAGCTGGAAAAACCGTATCTGGAATATAATATAGATTATACAAGAATGGCCTTTTACTTATCGGATATTGAAGAAAGCCCGTTTGAAGCGAATACTGATCTGACATTGTCGGAACTGGAAAATAATACCCATATAACTGAAAACATAAGAATATGGGACCGGCGGGCTCTTGAGCAAACCTACAAGCAACTCCAGCAAATAAGAACATATTACACGTTCAATGATGTTGACACCGACCGGTACCACATGGACGATGGCTACAAACAGTATATGATATCAGCCAGGGAACTGGATACCATGCAACTGGCACCTGAAGCTAAAACATGGGTAAATGAACGTCTGGTCTATACTCATGGTTTTGGAATCGTTATGAATCCGGTAAGTACTAAGACAAGTGACGGCAGACCTGAATTTGTTTTGCAGGATATTCCACCTACTGGTGAATTCGATATCGAAAATCCACGGATCTACTATGGCGAGGTCACAAATGACTATAAGATAGCAGATACAGGAAAAGAGGAATTCGACTATCCAAAAGGAGGACAGAATGTATTCACACAATATGAAGGTAAAAGTGGAATAATGCTTGATTCATTCGTTAAACGAATGATATTTGCATTCACTTTTGGTGAATTAAAATTCATCCTGAGTGAATACGTAGATGATAATTCACGGTTGATGTATCATCAACAAATAGAAGAGAGAGCGCAAATGATAGCTCCGTTCCTTGAATATGATAGTGATCCGTATCCTGTTATTTCTGGCGGAAAGATATACTGGATAATAGATGCCTATACCACGGCTGATAGGTATCCATATTCTGAAAGCTATTATGGGACAAAATTTTATGATATCAATTATATCCGAAATTCTGTAAAGGTGGTTGTAGATGCCTATGATGGAACTGTTGACTTCTATATCATGGAAAACGAACCCGTGGTAACTACCTATTCAAAGATATTTCCTGATCTGTTCAAACCTTTCAGCGAGATGCCTGAAGACCTGCAAAAACACATCCGCTATCCTAAAGATTTCTTTAAGGTTCAGATGGACCTGTACGAGAATTATCACATGAAAGATGCTGAGACTTTTTATAATAAAGAAGATGCGTGGGAAATTCCAAATGAGGTCTATCGGGGAAGCAGTATTGAAATGGAACCTTATTACATGATCACGAAACTTCCCAACGGTGATGGACTGGAATATGTATTACTACAGCCCTTTACACCTAGAAACAGGGAGAATATGATCGCCTGGATCGCAGCAAGATGCGATGAACCGAATTACGGAGAGATAAAACATTATGAACTGCCAAAGGGAGAACTTATCTACGGACCTACCCAGATAGAATCCAGAATCGACCAGGACCCGGATATTTCTGAGCAACTGACACTCTGGGGTCAGACAGGTTCCAGGGTGATAAGAGGTAATTTACTGGTGGTGCCGATCGGTAATTCTATAGTGTACACCGAGCCCATATTCATAAGTGCCGAAGAGTCCGAGATTCCGGAACTACGCAGAGTTGTGGTCTCATCGGGACAGAAGGTTGTTATGGGTGAGGATCTGCAGGAATCACTGCAAATGCTTGTTGAAGGCAGAATCGATGTGCAGGATGAAACTGGCCAGCCTGATATACCTGCAACAGCACGGGAACTTGCACAAGAAGCCCTGAATCATTACGACAAAGCACAGGAGTATCTTGCAGAAGGTAACTGGGCCGGGTATGGAGAAGAGATCGATCAGTTGGAGGAGATACTTGAGCAACTCTCTCTAGCTCTAGAGGAGGTAAATTCACAATGATTTGCCTTAGTTAAAAGCGGCAGAAAAAACCAGCTAAAAAAAAAAGAGTAAAAGAATAGATGCTTTCTGGATTGTAGGAATGGAGATATTAACTTGAATTTAGTTGATGTGAGAAGATTAAATGGTCTTCTCACAAAACAAAATAATTCACCACTCTTGCCATCCAATGAAAGAAATCAGGTAACAATTGGTGTGCTCTCTGTATCAAATGGATTTGTCCTGATCGCAAGAGAGAACAGGTATGGATAATTTTTCTTCGTATGTTTCATATAAGACAGCCATTCCCGTGTAAGTAGTGCATATACACGTGTAATATCTCCTGTTAAGTGGTGTGTATCTGTCGTTGGAAGGCATGAAAATTCATTTCTGCAATCTAGTTCCTCTGTCAGATGGAAAACAGCTCTCAAGAGTTCGGTAAATTCTTCATGCTCAAACATTGTAGGATTTTCAAGCATTCTTACGAGGAATTCCCTTTTACCCACCAACAATGCGCTTAAATGTTCAAAATCTATTTTTTCCGTATCAACATTATAAACCATCTTGTTCATCGATTTTATAAGATTATCGAAATCCTTATCGGACCAGTCTGCTTCAACTATGAATTTCTCTCTATGACTATCCAGTTCCGGATCAGCATCCGATATGAATTCCAAAAGGTTTGTGCCAACTTCACTGAAAAACACTCCTATTAACATATTGAGTTTCTCAAACCTGTGTTTCTTGTCCATATCATTAAGGAAATGATGAATGATCATTGATATCAGCAAAACTTCCATTGGTACAAAAGCAATATCTCCTAGAAGATAAATAAAAATGTGATGAGGATCGTGAAATATCAGGTAATGGAAATAATAAATAATTGCCGATAAAATTATCAAAACCGCACCAAATACTATATACTTTTGATTTTTTTCCATGATTGCCCCCTAATTATATATAACTCTTAGACGTAGCATTTAATAAATTGCTATATCAACATTCTATTTAATAATCAATATCTTAAAAAATCATCCCCACATATATTCGATTGTGTTTCCGTGATCCATAAGAAATATGAAACTCTTTTCAGAAACTGATTTAACCCGTCGACCCAGGTATAATTTGAGGCCATAAAATGACTACGATGAACAAGATTAAAATTATTGGAGTTGGAGGAAGTCCACGAAAAGGTGGGAATACTGATATTTTGCTCGACAAGTTTTTAGAAGGGGCTAGATCAACAGGAGCTGAAACTAAAAAAGTCATGTTAAGAGAATATTGTATTAAGTCCTGCATTGGATGTGAAGCATGCAGAAAAACCGGAACTTGTACCCAGTTCCATGATGGAATGGAACTTCTCTATCCTGAAATAGAGGAGTCTAAAGGCCTTATCCTTGGTTCTCCCACTTATAACTACAACGTAACGGCAGAAATGAAAACCTTCATAGACCGCCTTTACCCTTTCTACGACTTTACTGAGGAGCGTCCGGGTCCATATTCAAGCAAACTTGCAGGCAAGGGTCGAAAAGCACTTGTCTTTACAGTTTGTGAGCAGGTAAAAGCCGAAGAAATGGGATTTACTCTTGAAGCTCTTGGAATGCCTCTTGAAGCCCTTGGTTATGAGATATTTGACAAGTTTGAAGCTACCGGCTATTTCAGTAAAGGTGAGGTCTTAAAAGACGGAGATATTCTTAAAAAAGCATTTGAAGCGGGTAAAAAAATGGCATTGTCTCTACGTTAAGTCTATGGAATTAGATTTGCCTATAGTATCTTTTCTTCCTTACCTTCCTTTAGCTCCGGACTTCTGAATTTTTTCGAATAATTTAGTGCAGTTTTCAACCTTGAAAAGTTACGAAAATAATTCAAAACATAGTTTCCTAATTTTTATATCGACCAAAAACAATTTTTCAATATTATAATTGATGATTGATGATTGATACCATGTTGTATTACAAGTAGTTGAATCTCAAATGGATAAAAATGATAGTAATAATGATCAAAGTAGAACACAAAAGTTTGGCTTTTGGACTCTTATCATTATTAGTACAATACTAACGATAATATTTTTGACAGGTCAGACATTCTCATTGATAGATTATGACTTGACGGTGTCACTTGGATTACAGGAATCTGCCGAAGAGGTGGGTGAAGTTGGTGTATCCTGGGCTAAAGGAGTTGCATTTGCAGATACCATAGAGGATTTCGAGAAACTACCATCAATACCCATACAATTTAATAAAATTTAAATAATAGCAAAGCAAATTTACTATTATGGATTCTTTTACTGATTTTGCCTTAAATGAAGAATATAAGCGTCTCCAATCTGTCGGAGATAAGCTTGCTGAAATTGAATATTTAGTAGATTGGAAGCCTTTTCGCCCTATTCTGGAGTCAATGTACATAAACAGAACAGCTTCAGGCGGACGGCCTGAAGCTGATGTTATTGTAATGTTCAAGATGCTTGTTCTGCAACAATGGCATGGTCTTTCTGATGCTGAGCTTGAAAAGCAGTGTATTGACAGGATATCCTTTAGGAAATTCCTGGGATTTCCTGAATATGTACCAGACAGTACAACTGTCTGGTCATTCAGGAAGAGAATTATCGACAATGGTAAAGAAAAAGCGGTGTGGGATGAAATGCAGAATCAGCTTGATGCTCTTGGTTTGAAGATTAAAAAAGGAATGATCCAGGATGCAACTTTTATTCACTCAGATCCAGGACATGCAAAAGCAGATGTACTCAGAGGAAAAGATGCGAAAACAAGAAGAAGCAAAGATGGAACCTGGACTAAGAAAAATGGTAAATCTCACTTTGGATACAAACTTCATACAATTATTGATAAGGATTATGAACTAATCAGAAGATTTGAGACAACAACTGCATCACTTCACGATTCACAGGTTGATCTGTCTGAAAAGGGTGAAGTGGTGTATAGAGATAAAGGATATTTTGGAGCAATAGCAAAAGGTTTTGCAGCAACAATGCAACGAGCTGTAAGAGGACATCCTTTAGGAATAATGGATATCCTCAGAAATGAAAGAATAAGTGTGAAAAGAGTCCCTTGCGAAAGAGTGTATGCAGTGACAAAAGAAATATTTAAAACCAGAAAGGTTCTTGTTACAACTGTAGAAAGAGTGAATGCAAAAATGTTGATGACAGCTTTTTGTTTTAATCTGCATCAATTGAGGACACTAAAAACCAAAGGAATAATCTAGGATAGCGGAAGCTATACTAAAAATAAGGTAACTATTCAGCCTGGCACGATTTGCCTATTGGTACTGATTTCATCGAAATAGAGATGTCTGCTCACTAACAATCTAACAATCAAAAAAGCAATCAATAGCAACAATCAAAATAAATGATCCTAATGAAATTTACGTTTCAACTTTTTGTCAAGATTGTTATTGATAGCGTTTTTATCAGGCTGAATAGTTACAAAATAAGGATTAATGAAGAGAAATAAACAAAATGATAAAAAATGAGAGGATATAATTGAGTTTGAATACTTTAATGATCTAAAATGAGGGAATATCGAAATCCTCCATATTATATATTCCACTGTTGTTTCTGGGAATAGTCGGATTGTTAAAAAGAAGATCATGGGGTTTTTACTCCATGTTTGCAGCATTGGCAATTACTGCTTACTGGCCAATTGTCAGTCTGGCTACTGTTTTTATTGGAAGGGATATTCTGAATCTAAACCCGGATAAGTATGTTTCATATTCAATAATCCTTCCTTTGATCATAATCTATGGCTTATGGGGAATGTGGTATCTTTATAAAAATGGAGATGATCTAGTAAATTGATACCAGTTGATCGTTTTTTCCGTGAGTTTAATTGCTAAATAATTACCTAATTTCAGATGTACAAAAATGAATAACTATCTATTTTTAGCAAAAACAACATTGTATTCAGTATTTCCTATCCCCAAATATCGCAGAACCAACACGCACCATGGTAGCCCCTTCCTCAATAGCAACCCTGTAGTCACCGGACATTCCCATTGATAGTTCTTGGAAATCGATATTGTCACTATTACTTGAGTTTTCCTGTTTCAACTCATCAAAAAGTACTTTCATTCTCCTGAAATATGAACGCGTTTCCTCGGGAGATACAAAAGGTGGTATGCACATAAGTCCTTCCACTTGGACATTTTTCAGTAACCTAATCTCACTTATAACCTGTTCAATTTCATCCAAGCCAAATCCGTACTTCTGTGGCTCGTTACCTATGTTGACCTGGAGGAATACTTTCTGCATCTTGTCAATAGTTTTGGCTTTCCTATCAATATCCTGTATCAACTTTAAGGAATCGACCGACTGGATAACATCAAAGAATTGAACCGCTTTTTTAACCTTGTTTGTCTGCAAATGTCCTATAAGATGCCTTTCACATGGCAGGAGCTCTTCATACTTTTCTTCGAACTCCTGAACCCTGTTTTCTCCAATAATAATGGCTCCGGCTCTGATGGATTCGTTTATCCTCTCAGGGTCGATTGTCTTGGTGACACAGACAAGTTTTATTCCTTCAAGTTCTTTGATGATGGTCTTTATATTTTGAGTGACTGACATTCTTTTACCAATACTACTTTATTAAAAATATGATATTTTGAAAGATTCTAATTACAGGTTATATGAATTAAATGCAATGTATTGAATATAAAAAGTTCGTTTGAGTAGAACTTCATTACAAAAATAAAAAAATGAAGAAAAATATATTTAGCCTTCTTCAAGGCTTGCTATATCTTTTTCTGTGCTGAAAAGGTATTCTTTAAGTTCTTTGGCGAAATTCTCATCATTCTGTCTGAGCCATTCTATAAGCATGGCTGCATGTTCTTTCTCTTCATTTGCATTGTGGATCAAGATCTTCTTCAGGTTCTCATCGGTGCAGGCATCTGCTCTCTGGTTGTACCAGTCTACAGCTTCCAGCTCTTCTCTTAGAGAATCGATTGCTCTTTTAAGATTTAAAGTCTTTTCAGACAGTTTAGTACTTTCTTCATGAATCATGTCTATCGTCTGTTAATAAGACATAAACAGTATATATTTTTTGGCAAAAAATGTGTTATCGAAAGCTACTTTTGATTGTCTGGAAAGTGGATATTGAAAGCATATCATAACTTTCTGCTGCTTTTCTTATACCCTTTCAAGCGTGGAATAATCCTGTGAACCTCTTTCTGATACTCTCGGAATTCATCACCAAACTGTGCCACCAGCCTACTTTCCCAGTGCATGGATCCCATAACCAGATATATGGTTGTCAGAAGGTACATGATGAGCAGATTGACGGTCATAAAAGGAGTAAGCACCATTATCACCAGTCCGGAGAAAAGGAAAGGATCCCTTATCCATCGGTAAACACCCCGGATATCCAGAGGGGCTGCATCAGGGGTATTTGGTGTGGATAACTGCCCACGTAGCCTGAATCTTTGGGGTGCATCCCGCAAAGCCCTTGGACCAACAATAGCAGCTATCACCTGTCCACCTACCATGAACCACCGCCAGGGAGAAGGGACGATGTATAAGAACGGGCCTGGGTTCTTATAGAGCAGATAGACAAGTGGTATTAGAGTTATCACTGCGATAAGATTGTATACCGGCATATACAAATCGTCTGCTTTGGACCCTAAGGCTCCTCTGATGAAACGTTTAACTGGCAAGCTCGCCAAAAGGCTATGAATAGCTGCAAATCCTACAAGGCATAGAACAAGGATCACTATGGATAAAACCAATTTTAACAATCTCCTTTTCTTTATTTGGAGAAAGTTGTATTTAGGGTTTTTGTGTTAGAAGAGGACATCGGGTCTTTGAAAGTATCTGTACTAATATCTAAAAGTGTGATTTTAATAATTACCTTACTAACTTGCTTAATATTACTATTATTCGACTGGTATTTCAAAAACAAAGGTGGATCCTTTGCCAAGTTCACTCTCAACCCAAACTGTTCCTTTGTGCATTTCTACCAACTTCTTTACAATAGCCAGACCAAGCCCTGTTCCTTCATATATCCTATTATTTGCTGTATCAAGCTGGCCAAAAACTGTAAACAACTTGCTCTGATCCTCTTTAGATATACCCATTCCTGTATCAATTATTTCAAACCGGATTTTTTTATCAATTGATTTAATGTTCAAAGTTACTTTGCCACCGTCTTGAGTAAATTTTATAGCATTATTAACAAAATTGTATAATATCTGTTTAAGCTTGACCTTATCAGCTTTGATTGTTTTTGTATCACAATCATTATTCTGCAGCAGCTCAATTTTCTTTGTAAGTGCAAGAGGAGAACATGACATTAAGACTTCATCAACAACCTCATCAATTGATGCATTATCATCAAATAGTTCCATTTTTCCAGTTTCGATCTTAGAGATATCAAGTATATCGTTTATGACGTTGAGAAGATGCTTACCACTGTTAGATACATTACTCACATACTTACTTTGTTTTTCATTGAGACTTCCAATCCTGTTCTCAAGAAGGATATCTGAAAAACCAATTATCGAATTGAGAGGTGTCCGTAGCTCATGACTCATATTGGCCAGAAAAGCACTTTTGGCAATATTAGCCATCTCTGCCTTAGCTACCATATAATTAGCTTTATTAATAGCTTCAAGCAACTCTTCCTCTGCATTCTTACGTTCAGTGATATTATTTATGACCACCATTTTTCCTATTGTACTCCCATAGTGATCATAAAGTGGAAGAAATGTGATACTGAACCAGAACATAGAATCTGCAATCTTCTCCTTAATTTCAATTACACTTCTTCTGCTTGAATCGTTTTCTCTTTTTAAAAGATTACACCATGGCTCTGGTAATTCCGATATGTGTGCTCCTACATTTTTTGTTTTTATGTATTGATTTTTCATAGCAGAACTGTTATAGTCCACTACTCTCTGTTCATTATCGAAAACTATGACACTATCAAGGAGATTGTCAAAAAGCAGACCCCGTGCCAAAGGAACAAGGTTAAACAACTTATATCGCGTAAACCCTACATATATAATGATTGCACTCAGCGTGAGGGAAAAAGGAGCAGGGTCAATACCCCAGGGAGCCATTCCTAATAGATGGATCAAAAGGGTTAAAAAGGGTATTGAAGACCCGATTATAACAATAATAATCTGTTTGCGGAAAAAGGGCAGGGTTCCTTGCAGCATACCAAAAAGAAAACTTAAGCTAATAATGATACAAAGAATAGTATATGAAAAGTGTACCCAGTACCATATACCAGGTTCATAAGCAAATACAGGGAACAGACCATCATTATTTATATAAAAGCTCTTATGGAACAAACTATGATATTCATTAGTAAATACAAGCAAAAGAGTTACAAGCGGAATACTTAGGAACACAGCTACTAAAGGTTTCGATAAACGGTCTTTTTTACCACTATAGGTTATTGCAAAAAGCATGAAGAATAAAGGAATTATAGCAATTCCTATATATTCCAGTTTATAAAAGAGTAAAAATGTGTCGATTTCAGTAGCCGATATTTCCAGTGCATAAAAAAATGAATAAAAAGCTATGGAAATCAGAAGAAATGCACAATATTTTGCACCTGGGGTAGCCTTGTATTTTTCAATATAATACAAAAGAATGCAGACAATAAAACACGAAATGAACAAAGGAATTGAATAAATATTGAAATACATCCTGTCTCCTAATTTACTAATGTATTGATCCTTTTGTTAATTGCAGTCCTGTTTTGTAGTGGAATTATAGTTGAGTACCCAATATTAAGAACAGTTAAGTATACTATGAATCTGTAACATGGTCCGGAATTTGTTATATATTACGTAACTATTCAGCCTGACTGTTTTAATGATGCAAAAAACAATATACTATGGCTTCATTCTATGTGTTAAAAAATATTCAGTAAAATATCATAAAAAACGTCTATCAATCTGAGGGGATTTGTATAGACCGCGAAGAAATACTTGCAGTTTATGAAGCTGGTCCAGAAGCAGTAGTAGAACTTGTAACTCGATTACTTGGGATAATTGAACATCAATCTCTCCAAATTGCACAACTTGAAGAGCGTGTCAGGCATTTGGAAGAAATGCTTGAAAAGAATAGTCGCAACAGTAGCAAACCACCTTCTACTGATTCTTATGCACGGAATAAACCAACCCTTAAAAGTCAAAGAAAAAAGACCAATAAGCATGTAGGTGGTCAAAACGGTCATCCTGGTACTACATTAAGAATAAATGATGATCCGGATGAAGTTATTGTTCATCCTGTTAATCAATGCGTCAATTGTGGGAGATCGTTAGCTTCTGTTCCCTCTGACTATGAAAGAAGACAGGTCTTTGACATTCCTCCTATAACTATCAATTGCATTGAACATCGTTGCGAGATTAAAACATGTCCCAAATGTTCTCATGTAAACAAAGCTCTTTTTCCAGATGGTGTAACTCAGCCGACTCAATACGGTCATCGAGTTAAGTCATTTGCAGTTTATTTGCACACTTACCAATTACTTCCTTATCAGCGTGTTACCAAGTTGTTCTCTGATATTTTGGGATGCAAGATAAGTCCTGCTACTTTGGTGAACACGGAACGTAGTTGTTTTGAGAAGCTTGGAGCTTTTGAAAATACAGTGAAACATCTCCTGAAAGAATCTCCTGTCATCAATCTGGATGAAACAGGAATGAGAATAAATGCAGTTCGTAATTGGCTTCATGTGGCAGGTACAGACAAACTGACCTATTATTTTGCACATCGCAAAAGGGGCTCAGAAGCAATGGATGCTATGGGCATATTACCAGGTTACACTGGTGTTGCAACACATGATTTTTGGAAACCGTACAACAAATATGAATGTCAACATTCATTATGTAATGCACATTTATTACGAGAGTTAACTGGAGCTTCCGAAAACAGTGATCAACAGTGGACAAAGATAATGAGTGATCTCTTGATATGCATTAAACATCATGTTGATAATGATCTTTTAGATACTGAGCTAATTCAAAGGTTCAGTGAGGATTATGATCACATAACTTGTTTAGGAGTGAATGAAAATCCTCCTGATCCGGAATCAAATGTGCGGTCTAAAAAACGAGGACGTAAGAAGCAGACCACGGTAAAGAATTTGCTGGATAGGTTTATTGGCCATAAAGAGGATATCTTGCGATTTATGTACGACCAAAACGTTCCGTTTGATAACAATCAGGCTGAAAGAGATATCAGAATGACGAAAGTACAGCAGAAGATATCAGGTACTTTCCGCAGTAAACAGGGTGCAAAAAATTTCTGCCGTATAAGAGGATACGTGTCTACTGTTAATAAGAATTCTGAATCTGTTATCGATGCAATTAGTGCAATATTTTATGGCAATTCATTTGTTCCAAAGTTGCAGAATTGATCGTGGATGAAGAAATCAGCTTGGTGGAAGTGAGCTAGGCTGAATAGTTACATATAAATTATCATTTTAGTATAGCTAAAATGGTAGGCTTCTGTAATTACTTCATGGTAAAGTAGAAATATCCCACCAAGTACAAATAAAATACCAATGGTGAATGAATGTTTTTGCAATATTTTCACTATCTTTTGCACATTATTTTGTTGCATTCTAGCCACCTTGTTCAATAAAAACGTTTAAAATTAATCAAATCTTTGATGTGTTTATACAACATATAATTTTATTCAATTTGTCAACATCCTCCCCACATCTCTAATCTTTCCCTAACGTGAGAGTTTAAGGTAAATTGCTTATCCGCTTCAGCATTTTTCTTCATGTAGTGGAGTGTACCTTTTGAGAATCCCATCTTCTTCCAGTCTGAGTAAGAAATACTTAGTATCTTCTGTCTAATCTCTTCTGAATCATGCCTCTCAACACTATAAACAGGCTTACTGAAATCAAGAGTCTTTCTCTTGCCAACAAGATACTGATCAAGCTCCCTAGTCTTCAATAACAGAGCATAACTCCACATAACAGATTGTTTTTTGTAAGCTACCTTCTTATTCATCCAGTTATTGAACTCCTCAGTAACCTTCTTAGCTCCTGAAGGCTTCAACCTGAGTGAATAGCTCTCAGTCCTGATAAAGTCCTTATCATCCATCTTCTTAGACTCAATAAGACTGATAACCGTAAGATCAACAAGGAATCTAAAAGGCTCTTGCAGATCATAAGCTAAACTGTTCTTACCTGATGCCATCTCATGCAAAAAGCCTACATGAACATCCATACCAACAGCATTGATGGCTCTTAAGCATTCAGCCTCAAGCAGAGCATAACCATAATTGAGCATGACATTAACCTTGTCTCCTGCTTCTGTTGCTCTCTTATACTAATCTCCCCTAACACAAAAATCATAATCTTCAGGTATAGTCCCTTAGTCAACTCATTCCAGTACTTCCAATCAACACCAATTTCAACACACATTATATATTTCATTCAAAATATTTAGGCACCAGAGGACAGCTTTATATAGTATCCTTGGTATACTAAGTGTGCTTTTAGAGGTTTAAACTGGTTTGCTAATTATAGGTTCAGATAGTATTTGTTTACTCAAATTTACTGTTTTTCCATATTTTAACCAAATTATGTATTACTTTTTAAGCTAATCAATAAGGACGTGAAATATTTGTTTAATAAAATGCAGTCAGATGCTCCGGTAGAAGCTGGGGAAACTTATGATGTGACAATTGAAGATATCGCAAGAGAAGGCGACGGTATCGCAAGAGTCAGCGGATTTGTAGTATTTGTCCCTGAAACAAAGGTCGGCGACGAAGTAACAATCAAAGTAACAAAAGTAATGAGCAAGTTCGCATTTGGCGAAGTTGCTTAATCTTAAGTTACTAACTAATTGAGCATCTAATCGGAAGACCAATTTTTTGGTTTTCCTTTTATTTCTCTATAATACCTATATAATCATTGGTTTTATTCTGAACAAGAATTTTAAGGCCGATAACTATCTTTTCTGATATTTTAATGCTATTAAGCTATTTGCTTTCTTTCTAATTCCAATGCTATTTTTAGCATTAACGTGCCCTTTTGTATTTCTTAGAGCGTATGCTACATCATCTGAAAAGAATACGCTTGTTAAAACAGGCATAATTATCTTTTACATACTTTTGTTCTTTATTTCATCCTTTATTGAGAAATAGCATTTCTCGAATATTTCCTGATTACCACTGATCTCAAAAGTACTATACCCAAACAAATTGGCATATTCTTCAATTTTTGTATCTATATCCTTTACATATGTCAGTCCTGTATTGACCTTTGCAACCCTTGAATACCCTGCCAGATCATTGACCATTTTTGCCATCTGGAACGCTTTTTCAGGGTCAGGATCATATTTATCAAAGTTTAGAAGTTCTTTCCATGAACTGGCATACATAGGAGTGAAGAAGAAAGCAGGTTCTTTACTGTGTGTTTTAAGCAGTTTTAGATAGTTAGCTCCACCGCCTACTGTTGCCCCGATGCAGTCATCCACGATCCTTTCACTGTCTCTGAGTATTCGGACAATACAGCCATCTTTTTCCAGGCAGAAATCCTCCTCTACCTTACCCAAAACATTACCACAAAGACCATAAAAAAGGAGTATCCCATCGGAGAATGGTATCATTTTTCTAATACTCTGGTAGACCTCAGATTTAAGTATTTTTGGTACTGCATGAAGTCCAAGTTCCAGAATATTAACTATAACAATTGATTCACATTCATCCATTTCCCCAAGAATAGATGGTATCTTTTCCAAAGGTATAATGTCATAAGAGACATGCTGTTCATTAAGTTTTTCTGTAAATTCAGAAATATTCTCGTTAGGTACGATTATGATCTTATTAATTTCGTGATCATTGGTAAAAAGCCAGACAATTTCATCCTGCATTATTTTACATGAAATAATACTCATAACGGGCATTACAAATTTCCTCCAATTTTCTTTATTTAACTAGTTTCCATTTTTTATGGAAAAAATAACGTAACTATTCAGCCTGATAAAAACGCTATCAATAACAATCTTGACAAAAAGTTGAAACGTAAATTTCATTAGGATCATTTATTTTGATTGTTGCTATTGATTGCTTTTTTGATTGTTAGATTGTTAGTGAGCAGACATCTCTATTTCGATGAAATCAGTACCAATAGGCAAATCGTGCCAGGCTGAATAGTTACAAAATAACGTAATATTTACAACCATTCTACCTGCATGTAGGTAGACACTGGCTGGATAAAAAAATCAATCCCTCCATCCAAGACCGTATTTGATCGAGGAAATCGATCTTACAAGTGTTTTCCTACCTTTAATGCTGGATAGCAGTCTGGCTCCCATCAATGTTACAAATACATCTTCAGCCTGTGCTTCTGCAGAGTCTGAAAAATTGAATTCCCCTTTTTCCAGGCCGGTTCTTAGAACATTGGTGATCCAGTCAAGTATATCGTCCATTAGCAACTTATTTTGCTTTTTAACTTCCTCTGGAAGTTCTTCAAAATCTATGATCACTGAGCCAGGGGGACAGATTGTTTTACCTTCCTCAAACTCCTGTAATGCATAATCAAAATAATATTGAAGTTGCTCACGCGCAGACCCTCCGGCTTCTACCATTTGTGCAATGGACATAGCTAAGTTCTTTCTTCTCTCTTCAAGCAAGGCAGCAACCAGATCTTCTTTTTTTGGGTAGTAATGATGGATCGAAGCATTTTTTATTCCCAGTTTCTGAGAAATATCCCTATAGCTGAATCCATTATAACCCCTGCATTGCAAAAAGTGCTTTGCATAATGGAGTATTTGTTGATTGGTAGGGTTCATATCTGTCATATAGATCCACATGTTTCTTTTTTCTTATAAATACTTGAATAATGCTCATATAATAAATACCTACCTGCATATAGGTAGACAATTGTTAAAATGGAGGTAACTATTCAGCCTGATAAAAACACTATCAATAGCAATCTTGACAAAAAGTTGAGACCTACATTTTATTAGGATCATTAATTTTGATTGTTGCCATTGATTGCTTTTTTGATTCTTAGGTTGTTAGTGAGCAAACATCTCCGTTTTGATTAAATCAGTATCAATAGGCTAATTGTGGTAGGCTGAATAGTTACAAATGGAGATAAATAAAAACTCAGATTAAGGAGAAGGAATCTGAAAGGCACTTGCAGATAGTAAGCCAAAACATTCTTACCTGTTGTTATCTCATGCAAAAACCCACTGATAATTGAGAGTAAATAGATATACCTCCGCATCATACCTACAAAATGAAGGTGACAATATGTTCTGCTACCAGTGTGAAGAAACAATGAACGGGGAAGGCTGCACAAAAAGCGGCATGTGCGGTAAAAAAGGGGAAGTTGCAGATCTTCAGGATGATCTCATCTATGTGCTTAAAAGTGTTGCATTCTACAACCAGAAAGCAAGAAAAGCAAGTATTTCTGAAGAGAGCACTGATGATTTTATGCTCGATGCACTGTTTGCAACCATAACGAATACTGATTTCAGAGTGACCGGAATTCAGGATCGCATTGACAAGGGATTCAGGATTCAAAGTGAGATCAAGCAGAAACTTCTGGATAACAATGCACTTGATGAGAACGATCTGCCTGAGATAGCAACTGTGAGCCCGGAAAACCTCAAGGATAGGGATACCGGCATACTTGCAACAGAGAACGAAGATATCAGGTCATTAAGAGAACTGTTGATCTTTGGTATCAAAGGAATTGCAGCATATGGACACCATGCCATGATGCTTGGAAATATCAACAAAAAAGTTAATTCATTTATAGAAGAAGGCCTTGTGGCAACCACGAATGACAGCCTGACTGATAAGAACCTGATCTCATTGGTCCTGAAATGTGGGGAAAAAGGTTTCGATGTAATGGCAGACCTTGATAAGGTAAATACCGCAACATTTGGAAACCCGGAACCTACCGAGGTCAATATTGGAACAAGAGACAATCCAGGAATCCTTATAAGTGGACATGATCTAAATGACATGAAACAGCTTCTCGATCAGACAGAAGGGACAGGTGTAGATATCTATACTCACGGTGAGATGCTGCCTGCAAATTCATATCCGGTATTTAAGAAGTACGAACATCTGGTAGGCAACTACGGTGGTTCATGGTGGCGGCAGAAGCAGGAATTCGAGAGTTTCAACGGACCAATATTACTGACGAGCAATTGTATCCTCCCTCCAAAGAAGAGCTATATTGACAGATTATATACTACAGGTTCCGTCGGTTATGATGATGTCACACACATCGTAGCTGAGGACGGGAAGAAAGATTTCTCAGCCATTATTGAGAAGGCAAAGACCTGTGAACCCCCGGTACAACTGGAAGAAGGTAGCATCATGGGAGGCTTTGCTTACAATTCCGTACTATCTAATGCAGACAAGATCGTTGATGCTGTCAAAGCCGGTAAGATAAAGAAGTTCATTGTCATGGCAGGCTGTGACGGACGCCATAAGGACAGGCAGTATTACACGGATTTCGCAGAGGCATTGCCTAAAGATACTGTCATACTTACCGCCGGATGTGCAAAATATCGCTACAATAAACTCAACCTTGGAGAGATTGATGGAATTCCAAGAGTACTGGATGCTGGACAGTGCAATGATTCATTTTCACTGGTTGTTATTGCACAGGGACTTATGGCAAGACTTGGATTCACGGATGTTAATGAAGCCCCTATCTCTTACAATATCGCATGGTACGAACAAAAGGCAATTCTTGTGTTGCTTACCCTCCTGAGACTTGAAATACAGGATATTACGCTTGGTCCAACGCTGCCAGCATTTATTTCACCCAATGTTCTCAATGTACTGGTGGAGAAGTTCAACATAACACCGAGCACCACCGTAGAAGAGGACATGGAGAGGCTCTTAAAGTAAACTTTAAAAATGGAGATAAGGGAATTTGAATAGACTTTTCAAGTCAAAAGTGTCGAATTCCCAACAATCACTCTTCTAATCGCTGTGACATTGGATTGGCATTTATGTTTCAGCGTCAAGAGGACTAAAACTAAAAAAGTAAATGACAATCAGATTTCAGTTATAGGGATTGACTTCTTCATGTAATGTTTAAAGAGGTCTTTTCCCCACTCAAGCGAATCTGGATTTGAACATAGAACATAGCTACTATCAACCTCTCCGTTATTTTTAAGAGGGCGTAGGAAGAGATGATAGTCATTATACACCATAGCTAAAAAATTCATTTTTACAGAGCAGACATAAAAGTGGAACAATTTATTTTTTAGAAGATTTTCAAAATTTTCAATGTGCTGTTTTTTAAATTTATCAAATACTTCTGGAGTTGTAACAAAGTATACATTTGCATTATTCTGCATCAAGCCTGAGAAGAACTCCGGAAAATTTGGATGATAAAACGTACAAAGCGTACGGTGAGAATTCGACATGAAGGATGATTTCATAACTGTTTTATTAAGGTCGTATAGATCTGCATTAGAAGTTTTTATAATCTCACATTTTTGCAGTTCACTAATTCTTTTCAAGAGATGGACTGGGATAAAATCAAGATTATGGGTCCCCCAATAATCAACATCCAAATCCAAAATTTCGAGAGTGTTTAAAAGGGGAGCTGCATCATCGATTAATATTTTTCCTATACTTGTCAATTCGTAAGTATCTTCATAATGAGAAACAAGAAAGTGTTTTTCAAGTATCTTTATTTGAGGAAGTAATGCTTGTCTGGTGGTGCATAAGGTTTTGAGAATATCTTCCATTTCCTTTGCTCCATCTTTTAGCAATAGGAGAACTCTTTTTCTCTTCTCTGACATTAGCATAATATCAAGCAACGTTTTCTTCACTCATACCACCTTTATTAAATAATAACAGAGTGTTTAAAAATTTTTATATGACGTATATTGTACAAAACGCTGCAACTATATATATTTTTGTTGATTTATTATAGTTTTAGAGTTAATAGTTTGGAGGTAGTGTTTACTAAAAACCAAATCAAGAAACCGTTTCTACATTTTCAATCAACAGATTCTTTCTTAGAGAATAACTTATAATCTTTGAATTATAAGCTAATATTATGATTACTCAACTTTTCGTAAATTTGCCTGTGAAAGATCTCAAAAGATCAATTGAGTTCTTTACTGAACTTGGTTTTGAATTTGATCCACGGTTATCTGATGAGAACGGTACCTGTATGATCGTGAACAAAGATAGTTTTGTAATGTTACTAACTGAAAGTCTTTTCCAGTTATTTACTGCAAAACATAGATGTGATTCCAAAAAGTGTTCACAGATGGCGATATCCCTATCTGCTGAAAGCAGGGAAAAAGTGGATGAAATAGTAAACAAAGCCATAAAAGTTGGTGGTCTGGAAGCAGCAGAACCACAGAATAATGAATGGATGTATGGACGTAGTTTTGAAGATCCTGACGGACATGTTTGGGCAATATTCCACATGACTGAAAGTTCTGCTAGCAATGATTAACCGGAACTCAGATAGAGTTCATTTAATTTATTATCTCGTCAGCAAAATTTAGTATCATTTACTGAAGCTTTCCGGAGTTCATATCCCGAAGTTCTTTTCGTTTGATCTTACCTCCGATAGTTTTTGGCAGTTCATTCACGAAATCAACAGAACGTGGATATTTGTACGGTGCTGTTGTTTGCTTCACATGGTTTTGAAGTTCTTTTATTAGTTTATCCGAAGGTTCAAATCCTTCGTTCAGTACTACAAAAGCCTTGACTATCATACCCCTGATATTGTCAGGAGAACCAATGACAGCAGATTCCTGAACAGCTGGGTGTTCAAGTAGTGCACTCTCAACCTCAAAAGGACCGATACGGTATCCTGAACTCTTGATGACATCATCATCACGACCGACAAACCAGAAGTAACCCTCATCATCCGTATATGCCTTATCGCCGGTGTAATAGAACCCTTTCTGGAATGACTTTTCGTTTTCTTCATCGTTATTAATGTATTTCACAAGAAGACCCATAGGCCGTGGATCAAGTGATATCGCGATTCTTCCTTCTTCAAAATTACTGACCTGTTTGCCGGATTCATCATGCAGTTCAATATTCCATCCGGGAGATGGTTTGCCCATTGAACCTGGCTTGTTCTCTAAACAGGCAAAAGATGCAATTGCACAACAAGTTTCTGTTTGGCCGTAGCCTTCATAGATGTTAAGACCAGTTCCTTCCTTCCACACTTTGATAACTTCAGGATTTAGCGGTTCACCTGCACTACAACAGTGACGGAGTTGAGTAAGGTCGAATTTGCTCAGGTCTGCAAGTATGAGCATTCTGTAAATGGTGGGTGGACAACAGAAGGTTGTAACTTCATACTTCTCGATAAGTGGAAGAAGCTCAGTTGCCTTGAATTTACCTCTAATATCATACACAAAAATACATGAACCAGTGATCCATTGCCCGAATATTTTACCCCATGCACATTTTGCCCAACCGGTGTCTGAGAAAGTGAAATGCAGGTCATTCTCAGTAAGATCCTGCCAAAGTTCTGCAGTAACCCTGTGACCCAAAGGGTATGCGTGGTTGTGAAGCGCCATCTTGGCTTTACCTGTAGTTCCTGATGTAAAGTATATTAACATTGGATCGGTGGAACTGGTAAGTACGGGTATGGATACTGAGTGATGTGACACAGGTGCAGGATATAGGAGCTCATACTGGAAACTGATCCAATTTTCGTCTTCCCCGTCAATAAGCATGCATTCGTTAAGAGTAGGACACTCTGCTCGTATCTCATCGATCTTAGGTGCATTTTCCATGTCAGTAACTATCATTTTGAATTTGCCTGCGTTGATCCTGTACTGAAGATCATTTGCTGTTAGGAGTGTCGGACACGGGCATACAACAGCACCAAGTTTCGTCAATGCAATTACAAATATCCACCATTCAGGCACACGGTGAAGCATCAGAATTACTCTATCTCCTTTGTTAATCCCGTATTTGAGAAGAATATTTGCTGCCTGGTTGGAGAGTTTCATCATATCTCGAAATGTATACTTTTTCTCTTCACCCAATTGATTGACGTAAATCATTGCAAGTTTATTACGGTCTTCCTTTGCCCAGGCATCAACGATGTCATATCCGAAATTAAAATATTCTGGAATTTCATTGTTCCATTCTTCTCTGGTCTTGCTGTAGTCACACATATTGCGTGGAATTTCTTTAATGCTCAATGTACCAACGTTCTTTGTAAAACAATTCTCATCTGTCTGTTCCAGTTGAGCACGTGGAATTCTCCATAGCCTGCCAACCTTTAAGCCATCCATGGTTCCTTCCTGAAGCCACGTATGAATCGTTTTTGTTTCGACTCTAAGCTGTCTGGCCACTTCATGTGGCGTGAGATAGTGTTGTTTCTCTGTTGTCATTAAACATTTCGAAGTATTCAAAGTATTTTAATGCTTTTTTTTTAATTTGTCCATGATTTTGATTATTTAAACTAACAGGATGATATGCTGGATTTACTTACAATTGGAATGTGCAGGTACAAAGTTTGCTATAATTTTGTTTAAGGGTCGTACAAGACCATACATGGATATTGTACCATTCAAAAATAAGGAATTTCTGACTACATGGCTTATTGTTAAAGGATTCCATCCATCTGTAATTGTTTTCAGGTCAACCAGAAATGATATTAACAAGATAAAATAAGCACATTATAAGGAAGGATACCAAAATGAAAGCGATCGTATGGACAAAATACGGACCACCGGATGTTCTTCAACTTAGAGAAATAGAAAAACCTATTCCCGGAGACAATGAAGTACTGATAAGAATATATGCAACAACAGTAACATCAGGGGACGTTAAAGTACGAAGTTTCAAAAAAATCCCTGTTTTGCTCTGGCTTCCCTTCAGAATAACAACAGGTCTTATAAGACCAAAAAGAACAATACTTGGAAGCGATTTTGCCGGAGTGATCGAAGAAGTTGGAAAAGACGTAACACGGTTCAAAGTTGGGGAGCAGGTTTTTGGAATTGATGGCGATGATTGTGCCACCTATGCCGAGTATAAGTGTATCTCTGAAGAAGCTGCAATTTCAATAAAACCATCTATCATGTCCTATGAAGAGGCTGCAGCCATTCCTTTTGGTGCACATACTGCATTGTTTTTCCTTAGAGATAAGGGAAACATTCAAAGCGGACATAAAGTCCTCATTTATGGTGCTTCCGGAGCGGTAGGTACCGCAGCAGTGCAGCTTGCCAGATATTTTGGGGCAGAAGTTACCGGGGTATGCAGTACCACGAATATAGGATTGATAAAATCGCTCAGAGCTAATCATGTAATTGACTACACTAAAGATGATTTCACCAAAAATGATGAGCACTATGACATTATTTTTGATACGGTAACCAAAACTTCATTTTCACATTGCAAGAACTCGCTAAAGCAAAGTGGGGTCTATATTGCTACTTTTCCTACATTGTCAGTTATTTTTCAAATGCTATGGACTTCAGTGACAGGCAACAAAAAAGTAATCCATGCAGTAGCAGACGAGCGCAAAGAAGATCTGATTTTTCTGAAAGAGCTTATTGAAGCGGGAAAGTTAAAACCGGTCATAGATAGAAGTTATCCGCTGGAACGAATTGCTGAGGCTCATAGCTATGTCGAAAAAGGACACAAAAAAGGAAATGTCGTCATAAAAATAACTCATGATCAAGTTTGATAGGGAAGGGAGAAACTGAAATGACAAACCTTGGCGTAGATATATCACAACGCAAAGCTGCAATGGTCGCAGGATTCGGGCTTCTGGTAATGACCATATTCGCTCTATTCTCTCTTGTTTTTGCTCTCCCTAGCCTTGTTGTACCAGGAGATGCCACAGGAACGGCAAACAATATCATGGCTAATGAGGGGTTGTTTCGTATGGCCATTTGTAGCTTTCTTATCGTGGTCATTCTTGATGTGCTGGTAGCCTGGGCATTTTATATTGTGCTCAAACCGGTGAACAAGGGTCTTTCGCTACTTATGGCATGGTTTAGGTTGGTTTATGCCACAATCTTTGCATTTACTCTATTATTCCTTGTCATTCCTTTGCTGCTTTTAAGTGGTGCAGACTACCTAACAGTACTTACAACAGATCAGCTGCATACTTTTATAATGTTGTCCCTTGACGCATTCAGTGACGGATGGGCTGTAGGGCTTGTATTTTTTGGTCTTCATCTTACACTCCTTGGGTATTTGGTCTTCAGGTCAGAATACATCCCCCGCATTCTGGGAGTTCTTCTGATAGCTGCAGGTTTAAGTTATGTGATCGATAATTTTGGCAGATTTCTTGTTCCATACCTTGATCTACAGATAAGCACAGTTCTGGGTTGGGGTGAACTGTTATTCATGTTCTGGCTTTTATTAAGAGGGCACAGAATACCTGAAATTAGGTCCTAAAACAATAGTTACTTAATTAATTCGCAAAACACCTCCTTTTTGAATAAATATAGTAACTATTCAGCCTGATAAAAACACTATCAATAGCAATCTTGACAAAAAGTTGAGACCTACATTTTATTAGGATCATTAATTTTGATTGTTGCCATTGATTGCTTTTTTGATTCTTAGGTTGTTAGTGAGCAAACATCTCCGTTTTGATTAAATCAGTATCAATAGGCTAATTGTGGTAGGCTGAATAGTTACTAAATATAAACCATAAAAATAAAGGATAGGGCTTTATCTGCCAGCGCCAGCTAATCTGTTGTTCCATTGCCTGCAGCCTCTAGAACCATAGGTTGAAAGATAAAAAGCATTTTTTTTCAATTATTCAACAACTATTTTTTTTGAACATAAGCATCAGGATTAAATTTTGACCCATTACAATTCAGGAATATATATAAATAAGACCTGTAATCAACTTTAAATTGAGAGGAAAGGGTGGGTTTAAATGGTAAACCACATTGTCGATGATATATCACTACGTAAAGCTGCATTAATTGCCGGTTTTAGTTACCTGATTATTTTTGTACTTGGTATCGCAGCTAACTTTGTCGTTCTCATGAATCTTTTTGTACCGGAAGACGCTGCAACAACTGTAAACAATATTCTGACTAATGAAGGGCAATTTCGTTTAGGTATTTTAGGCTTTATAATCATGGTTATTTTTGATGTGGTGGTGGCCTGGGCACTTTATATTTTACTCAAACCGGTAAACAACAGTCTTTCATTGCTTGCAGCATGGCTAAGACTTGTGAATGCAACTATTTTTGGAATTGCCTTATACAATCTTTTCAGTGTATTACAACTTTTAGGTAGTGCCAGTTACCTGGCTGCATTTGACACAGCTCAACTACAGGCACAGGTGATGATATTACTCAATGCATTTAACCAGACATGGCTGATCGGATTGATCTTTTTTGGTATTCATCTGTTTGTTCTTGGTTATTTAATTTTCAAGTCGGGTTATATTCCAAAAGTTATTGGCATCTTGTTGATAATTGCATCATTAGGTTATCTTGCTGATAGTTTTGCAAACTTCCTTTTACCCAACTATGCAAACTACGCAACAATATTTATGATAATAGTTATCGTTCCCGGAGTTATTGGAGAACTATCGTTTACCGTGTGGCTTCTATTGAAAGGAAGTAAAATACCAGAGGTCGGATCTTGAGATTGATTATAGTTATTAACTAAACATTTATTACTTAAGAGATACAACTATTTTTCATGGCTAAACCAGAACAAATTCTGATAGAGCATCATCTTTCATTAGAGGAATTGCTTAAACATATTAAGTCGTTAGAGAAAGATACAAGAGTTCTACAACGTTTGTATTTTGTTAAACACCGTTATGAAGGTGCTTCAGTTAATGAAGCGGCTAAACTTGTAGGGATATCAAAACCCGTTGCATATCAATGGCAAGAACGGTGGAATCAAGACGGATATAAAGGTTTGAAACCCAGGTTTTCAGGAGGTTGCCCTTCAAAACTCACTAATGACCAAAAAGAAAAACTAAAGACCATGTTACATGAGCGTGATGACTGGTCAACAAAAGCAGTTCAGGAACTCATATATAATGAGTTTAAAGTTCAATACACCATTAAGCAAATATTAGTCATCTTGAAAAAGTTTGGCATGCATCATGGCAAACCCTATACACATGATCATCGAAGACCAGAAGACGCAGAAGACCGTTTAAAAAAAACTTACCATTAATCGATGATGGTTGCGTTATCGGCTTTCTTGATGAATCATCTCCACAAACAACATCAAATACAGTTCGTTTATGGTCTTTCAATAAACCTGTTATCTTCAAAAACACAACCAGGCTAAAAGCAAACTCCTTCGGGTTTTATGCATTGAATGGTAATTCAGTTATAAATTTTAAGGAACATTCAACCAAAGAAGATGTATGTTCATTTCTGTCAACTGTAAAAAACAGTAACATAGGAAAAAGAATTGTAATCATTCTCGACAATTTTAGATCACATCGAGCAAAAGATACATTGGATTTTGCACAGGCAAATGACATCGAATTGGTCTATTTACCTCCATATTCGCCAGACTTGAATCCAATAGAATTCATCTGGAAGAGCGTCAAAAGAATAATTTCTTGTAATTTTGTGAAAGATCTTGACCATATGAAAAATCTGATTGCTGAGACGTTTATTAGTTGTTCATCAAAGATTAGTTTCGCAAGAAAATGGATTGATAAGTTTCTGAAAAATAAGTTATGAATATTAAGTGAACAACTATAATTACAGAATTTGACAATAAAAGAGATGAAAGAATGGATTCAAACAGAAAGACCGCAATAATTGTGGGATTATTGTTTATATTTGCGATTGTTATGCTTTTTATTGGAGAAGCTTTTTACAAACCTATTCTAGATTCTCCGGATTATCTGGATAATGCTTATCCAAACAAAATAGTTGTTATAATTGGAATACTGCTGGAGTTTACAGGTGTTCCTGCAGTAGTTCTCTTATCAGTATTCTTGTTTCCCATCTTAAAAAAACACAATGAAGCCTTAGCTCTGGGGTATGTCGTTTTCAGATTATTTGAGGCTGCCCTCTTAAGTGTTGCTTATATCAGTAAGCTGCTGCTGGTCAATTTAAGTCAGGATTATTTGAATAAAGGAGGGGTGGATGCTTCATATTTTCAATACATAGGTAGTTCGATACAGTCAGTTAATCATTGGGCCGGCACACAAGGACTGATCTATCATATCGTTTTTGCTTTAGGATCTTTGATTCTTTATTCTGTATTGTATAGATCAAATCTCGTTCCACGATTTATATCGGCTTGGGGTTTTATTGCTGCTATTGCTTTGTTAACTGGTTCCGTGCTGATTAATATTGGCATGTTTACTGGAATTTCAGAAATGGGATTGGAGCTTATTTTTGCCCTTCCGATCGCTGTGGCTGAAATCATGCTCTCAATATGGCTTATTGTTAAAGGTTTCAATCCATATGCAATTGATCAAGGGTCTGGAAAAACAGAAATAGAAACGATATAAAATAACTTTATGCAATAAAATTAGGAGAATGAATATGAAAGTGGTTGTATACGAAAAATACGGCCCTCCGGAAGTTCTTCAGTTTAAAGAAGTAGATAAACCGATTCCGGAGGATAAAGAGATTCTTATAAAGATACATGCGACAACAGTTAACAGAACAGACTGTGGTCTTCGAAAGGCTGATCCTTTTATTGCAAGATTTTTCACTGGCCTAATTAAACCAAAAAGAGCGATACTTGGGACGGAGTTTGCCGGGGAAATTGAAGCAACGGGTAACGACGTAAAAGAATTCATAGAAGGTGACCGGGTTTTTGGTCATAGCGGTGACAAATTTGGTACCCATGCTGAGTATATCTGCCTGAGCGAAGATGATCCGATAGCAATAAAGCCGGACAATATGACCTATGAAGAAGCTGCTTCGGTCTGTGATGGGGCAATACTTTCATTGAATTACCTTGGTAGAGCAAATATTCAAAGCGGACAAAAAGTTCTTATAAACGGTGCGTCCGGATCTATAGGTAGCGCAGCAGTGCAGCTTGCTAAGTATTATGGAGCAGAAGTTACTGCTGTATGCAGCACAACAAATACAGAAATGGTAAGCTCTCTGGGAGCGGACAGGATAATTGATTATACAAAAGAGGATTTTACCAGTGATGAACAAACATATGAAGTGGTTTTTGATGCAGTCGGCAAGAGCTCATTTTCACTCTGTAAGAACATCATAAAATCAGGAGGGATCTATTTTTCAACAGAACTGGGTTTCTTAGCTCAGAATCCCTTCTTAGAATTATGGACGTCAAAATTTGGCAGCAAAAAGGTTATGTTTCCGCTTCCAAAATACACGAAACAAGATGTTCTTTTTTTCAAGGAGCTTATTGAAGAGGAAAAGATAAAGGCGGTTATTGATAGATGTTATTCGTTGGAACAAATAGTTGAAGCTCACAGGTATGTTGAAAAAGGGCATAAAAAAGGAAATGTGGTCATAACTGTGGAACATAGTAACAATAGTTAACAAATTAGGGGGGCTTGAAATGACAAAACACATTGTTGAAACATCACCGCTTGTTTATGCCAGAGTTGCAGGTTTACTGTATCTAATGGTTTTTATATTCGGTATCTTCGCACAAATTATTGTCCGCCAGAGCCTGATCATACCGGGAAATGCTGCAACAACAGTTAATAATATCATGGCTTCTGAATCGCTGCTCCTATTGCAATGCTCTGAATATGCTTAATCACTTTGCTGTCCTGCTGCTATTAAACGGTACTGATCATTTAACAGTATTCGGAGCAGAACAATTGGATGCTCAGGTAATGTTATTTCTCAATTTACACGAAGCTGGTACTTTTATCGCCCAGATATTTTTGGCTCTCTGGTTACTTCCCCTTGGTTATTTAGTTTACAAGTCAGGATATATTCCCAGAATTCTGGGTGTCTTGTTTATAATCGGATGTTTTGGCTATCTGATAGAATGTGTTACATTCTTTTTTAATCTCAGCTTCGATGCGTCAATTATCGAGTTTGCAGGTATCGGGGAATTATTACTGCCCTTGTGGCTTTTGATTAAAGGTGTAAACATCGAACAATGGGAAAATCGTGCTCTTGAATCCGCCTGAATGTATCCACACCTGAAAGGTAGGAGCATCGTTTTTACGTCACTTCACGGGGATTAATTTCTCCGATATTCTCTAAGAAATGTAGATTATAGCTAGGATATCTAAGCAGGATGCAGCTGTCTGGTAGTACATGAGGTTTTGAAAATATCTTCTAGAGGATTTCGATATTCCCTCATTTTAGATCATTAAAGTATTCAAACTCAATTATATCCTCTCATTTTTTATCATTTTGTTTAATTTCTCTTCATTAATCCTTATTTTTAGTATAGCTCCCGCTATCCTAAATTACTCCTTTGGTTTTTAGTGTCCTCAATTGATGCAGATTAAAACAAAAAGCTGTCATCAACATTTTTGCATTCACTCTTTCTACAGTTGTAACAAGAACCTTTCTGGTTTTAAATATTTCTTTTGTCACTGCATACACTCTTTCGCAAGGGACTCTTTTCACACTTATTCTTTCATTTCTGAGGATATCCATTATTCCTAAAGGATGTCCTCTTACAGCTCGTTGCATTGTTGCTGCAAAACCTTTTGCTATTGCTCCAAAATATCCTTTATCTCTATACACCACTTCACCCTTTTCAGACAGATCAACCTGTGAATCGTGAAGTGATGCAGTTGTTGTCTCAAATCTTCTGATTAGTTCATAATCCTTATCAATAATTGTATGAAGTTTGTATCCAAAGTGAGATTTACCATTTTTCTTAGTCCAGGTTCCATCTTTGCTTCTTCTTGTTTTCGCATCTTTTCCTCTGAGTACATCTGCTTTTGCATGTCCTGGATCTGAGTGAATAAAAGTTGCATCCTGGATCATTCCTTTTTTAATCTTCAAACCAAGAGCATCAAGCTGATTCTGCATTTCATCCCACACCGCTTTTTCTTTACCATTGTCGATAATTCTCTTCCTGAATGACCAGACAGTTGTACTGTCTGGTACATATTCAGGAAATCCCAGGAATTTCCTAAAGGATATCCTGTCAATACACTGCTTTTCAAGCTCAGCATCAGAAAGACCATGCCATTGTTGCAGAACAAGCATCTTGAACATTACAATAACATCAGCTTCAGGCCGTCCGCCTGAAGCTGTTCTGTTTATGTACATTGACTCCAGAATAGGGCGAAAAGGCTTCCAATCTACTAAATATTCAATTTCAGCAAGCTTATCTCCGACAGATTGGAGACGCTTATATTCTTCATTTAAGGTAAAATCAGTAAAAGAATCCATAATAGTAAATTTGCTTTGCTATTATTTAAATTTTATTAAATTGTATGGGTATTGATGGTAGTTTATCGAAATCCTCTTATTAATTTTGGTTTCAACACTTGGTTGTGTAGAACAAGCCCCACAAGAACACATTGTTCAAGAAAGAACAATTGAAAGAACAACTTATACAACAAGCACTAGTACTTCAACGCAAAGTACATCAAATGAAATAGATTATACTTCTGATGGATATGTAAGTTCTCAGTCAAATACAATTGAAATAACAGGTAATAACATTCAAGAACAAATCAGGAATCAAGAGACTATTAATCTTGATTTGACTGGAAATTATATTGAAGTTGTTGTTGAAAGAGGTACTAGTGTTAATAAAATTGAAATGACAGGAAATTACATCACTGTTTACATACCAAATGATCAATATCCTTCGATTGAAAAGGTTGGCAATTATCTTAGTGTTGAATATTACTAAATATTCAACTTCTTTTAAGAATTGAATTTATCAACCCTTTTATAATAACTTAATTACGTCCGCAACAATGCTTATATTTTTTATTAGAACCACACCAACAACGATTGTTTTTACTCAAAAATCCACTTTCTAATTTTTCACGGATAATTTCAGTTTGAGTCTTCTTTCTCACTGGCTTTTCTGCATATTCAATTTCTCCCTGTAGATATGAGTAGTATTTCTCAATGTTTGAACTATATCCATTTAATAGTGTAATATCTGATTTAGGAAGATCACTTGTTTTTGAGAGTGTGCTATGTTCTAAAAAGTATCCTAAAAAATCAATTTCATCAAGTGAGCTGATTTCTTGATTTAGCTCTAAATTGTTTCTTTCTATCAAATATTTTATAAAGTCATCGGAATTTTCTAATAATTCTGTTATAATCATCAAATCATAAATGCTTACAGCAAATGGATAATGATTGCCAGATAATAATTTTGCATCCCATAATTTTACTGTATTGAGAGATGTTGATAAATCTTGGAAAGCTTCTAAAGTAATATTGACTAGAAATATATTACTATAATTTTCTTTTTTGAGTTTAAGAACTTCCTTTTTATTTTTATTATTACTGTCATAAAAAGATACTTCTTCTGAACTTGAAATATATTCTAATGCTCTTTTTGATTGATCAAAAGCTTCAGTGATATTTTTTTTGAAGTCACCTTTAGATATTGTTAAAATATCTTTTCTTCCTGCAATACTTCGCTTATTTTTTGCTTTAATTTCTACAAGAAGTAAACTATCCTCATAAGAAATAATCCCATCAATTTCAGGCCACTTCTCTTTTTCGTCCTCATAAAATGGATAGTAAAGACTCTTATGAATCGTAGCATTTGGAAGAACGTTACTCAATAGTTCCAATGACTTTTGTTCAAAATATTTGCTTTTTATTTCGGTATATTTACTGAATTCTTTAGTCGAAAACAGCGATTCAATGATAGAGATAACATTTCTTATGAGATGTGGAGTTAAAAAACAATAGTAATCGCCATCTATAGATATTATTGGTTTAAAATCAATTTCACTTTTACCTAATGGTGAAGTCCAATTTTCATTGCACCCAAACGATAAAGATAAGAGATTCAGAATATTTTCGTTAATACTCTCATTCAAAGTTACCTTATAGTTTTCTTTGGAACCGATACTCATTATATCTTGACGATATTGTTCAATTTTTTCCTTGCCTAGATATTTTCTATACTCTTCGATTACACTGGCAATGTCGTCAGATTCTCGAAAATTACCATTGGCGAATCTTAAAAATTCCTCATGCCTTTCTTTAGATTTAATTGCTTTATCTTTGGTAACTATTCAGCCTGGCACGATTTGCCTATTGGTACTGATTTCATCGAAATAGAGATGTCTGCTCACTAACAATCTAACAATCAAAAAAGCAATCAATAGCAACAATCAAAATAAATGATCCTAATGAAATTTACGTTTCAACTTTTTGTCAAGATTGTTATTGATAGCGTTTTTATCAGGCTGAATAGTTACAACAAATTTATGATTTACATCTGCTTCATTTCTATAAGAGATGTTTTCAAAATGATCAAAAACTGTACCCATAATTCCCTCTTTTGTAAATAGCTTACAACATGAATCAAGATACTACCCATTCCTTATAAATCTAATTAAAATTTATTTAAAGATGGGAGTCAATATAAACAAGATTTTATCTGGTATTTAATCGGTTGAAATTTTAAAAAAGTGTAGGAAAATTATGGCAGTACAATTCGAGTTTGCTAAAACAAGTTCTGGAAAAATAGTGCATGTCAGCAATGCTACTAAAGATGATACATTTACTTGTGCAAACCCTAATTGTAACGGTGAGATGATTCTGAGAAAAGGGAAAATTAGACGCCCTCATTTTGCTCACAAACATGTCGATTTTGACCACGGTGGCGAAACTCCTCTGCATTATAACACAAAAATTCTATTATACGATTTTTTCCAGACATGTTTATTACATGAAACTCCAGCATCTGTTCAGTTTGAATGTTCATGTTCAGAAGTACATTTTATTAATTTATTAGATGATGTCAACAGTATCCAAATGGAAAAACATGTAGCAGAGAATTATAGACCTGATCTATCTCTTTTTAATAATGATGAACTAAAAATAATTGTTGAAATTATTGTAACCCATGATTTAGAAAATGAAGCAATTACATTTTTAAAGAATGCTAAAATACCTTTTTTGAAAGTCCGAACAAATGCAAAATTATATTCTGAATTATTGAAGAATTATATCTCAAATGAACATGCTTTGTTGAAGCTATCAGATGACGTCAAAATCAAGGGGCTTTTGACACTTAATTATTGCAAAAATAATATACCTGTAACTTATTACCCTGATCTCAAAAATATATTCCCTTGTTTTGGTTATAAATCCATTAGCAGGATTTGCGAACTAGATGAATATAAGTATACAGACGAATTCCTTTATGAATGTGACTATCCTGATGATAGTTTATATGAAGAAGATTTCAGAGCAAAAATTGGTGGAGAATCAATACCTTGTGATTCTTGTATTTATTTCTCAGAAAGAATTAGTTCCAATGTAATTTTATGTAAAAACCCACTCGCAAAAAAGAATGTTTTTTGTGAATGGGATAATTTTATTACACCAACTGTTTTCAGATTAGATAAGTATTACAAATCAGGAAAAAGACATCGTAGCGAAACTGATTATCAAAAATCCCTAAAACAACTTCAAAAATACTCTAAAACGATGGAGTACTTTGAATATGAGATAATTCCTCAATGGCTTGATGGAGAATGTGGTGCTAGATACATGAAAGTTTACAAAAATGGAGAATGGGTAGCTCCAAGTAAACTTGAAATGATGATGAAAGAAGAATTTTTTTATTGTGGCAAACATGAAGGAAGAAATTTAGAATACGTCTATAAACATGATAAAGACTATTTGTATTGGATTCTACTAAAAAGACCAACAGGTGCATATTTTGGTCATATTATCGATGTGCTTCTCCTAATGAGGAATGAAGGTTTGATTTGACCAAATATAATTAGGTTTGTAAGATTAAATTTTGATTTTTACCTATAACACTGAAAATCAGAGTCATACTTTTTTGTTCCACTTTCAATGTAGTATTTAGTGATTTGTCTAAATAATGGTGTCACTAGTTCTTCTGGTGCTGAGGGAAGAAAAACATCTTCTGCATTGAATTTATACAAAATACCATGCCTAGCAAAATAAACTCCCATTTTGTTAATAGAAAAATTAGCGAGTTCTTTTTTTTCTATCTTAAAATTTGTATAAGTGCTATAATTGTGTAAAATGAAATACGCCGTGAGCTGACGAAACATTTCTCTTGTTAATCTAGGTTCTTTAGTTACTTTCACATCAATTATTGCATCATCAATTATAAGATCAGCTTCAGTTATTTTATCAGAGATAAGTGGGGCTTCTAATGGTGTTTTTATATGGCATGTGTTTCTAAAATAAAAATGTTCAGGTGACAGAGTATTTATTAGGTTCCTTAAATCCTCAATATCTTTTGCTTCAATTTTTCCAAAATTTGAGTCAATTGGTACATAGTCATTCAAAGAACTTTCAATTTTAGCAAGTAAAAAACAACTTTTAATGACTTCGTCAGAAACGATTCCATTTTTTAGATATTTATGATACGAAAATTGAGCTGAATTGAGATTATCAATTAAGATTTTTATTTCTTTTTCATCTTTTCGTGGAACTTTTCCATAATACATGAATCTATCAGGTATATCAATTAATTTATGATTAAAAATGTCTAACTTTCCGCCTGCCTTGGTATTACAGTTAATTTCTGCCTTCCAAATAGGATCATCAATTTCTTGGTTTTCTCTTTTAAGATAGAAACGAATAAAATAATCAAACGCAATACCAACTAAAATATAGTTTTTTGTCAATGGTTCTGCTTTCATTTCAGATTCAATTTTATATTTTGGCATTTTTGTGTTTTTATCAATTAAATCTCGAACCTCTGGAATAGTAAGAAACTTTTTGAAATTCATAACTGAACTCACCATTAAATTTTAAATTATATTCTCAATAGTTTAGAATATAACTATATAAGTAAATGGGTATAGTCCAATTTTGAATTAATTTGATGAAAATAAAGTGATTAAATTTATAGAGTGGTATTTTTCTTAGTTACCTATATCCCTAAAAACAAGTGCGGGGGGAGGGATTCGAACCCTCGAAATCCTTCGATACTGGATCTTAAGTCCAGCGCCTTTGACCTAGCTGGGCAACCCCCGCATTTAGAAGAAGTATGGGTGCCGGTCATTTTGTTTTAAACACGGGATAATAACAATTAAGTTACTTAAGTCTTATTATAACAGGTATGGAAATTACGTTTCTTGGCACAGGAGTTGGCATACCTCAGGCTGGAAGGGTTCAGTCAGGTGTGCTTATGGATTTCGAGGGGAAATTATTGCTTTTTGACTGCGGGTGCGGTGTTCTTGGCAGGATACTGGAGAGCAAGCATAAACATACGGACATTGATGGCATCGTTCTCACGCATTTGCATCTTGACCATGTCGGGGATGTACTTGCCCTTATCAAGGCTAACTGGCTTGTTAAAAAGACGGATATGCGGTTATACGGGCCTCAGGGCACACGGGAATGGTTTGAAAAGACGCTGGACGTCTATGACTATCTAAAGGACAGGTTCACCGTTGACATCATAGAACTCTCGCCTGGGGATGAGTTTGCACCAGAGGGAAAAGGAGGAGATTGTACTATCACGTGTGCTAAGACCGTTCATACTAATAACTCACTGGCGTATCGCATTAAGAGCGAAGGCAAAAGCGTTGTTTATACAGGAGACACCGAGCCATGTGAAGCAGTAATGGAACTGGCAGAGGATGCAGATGTACTCATACATGAATGCTCGTTCCCGCTGGGATTCCCCATGACCAACCACACCACACCGGACATGTTCACCCTCATGCTGGAGGAGTATCCGATTAACGTCAAGGAACTCTACCTGACACACCTCTATCCTCACATGCATGGACATTACGAGGAAGCCAGACACCATATCAGGAAGTACTTTACTGGCAACGTCACCATTGCTAAAGACCTGATGGTAATCAAGCCTTAGTCTGCACAAAACTAATTAACAAAAGTCAAAAATGAAAAAAAGATGAAAAACTGAAAAACTAAGAAAATAAAATATTAAGCCGGTTATCCGGCTTTACCATTTCTCAAGAGCTTCAATAACAGCCTCACCAAATGCCTCAGCGCTTGGAGGATCACGGGCTGTAATGATATTCTCAGTAACTATTACATCTGCATCCTCATAATTTGCTTTGCCTTTTTTAAGCTCCTTGATAGATTCGGGGTCCTTAAAAACAGTAGCTTTTTTACCCTCAAGTATCCCTGCTCTTGCAAGTATCACAGGAGACACACAGATCGCAGCCACGACCTTCTCATGTTCAAAGGCATCAGCAACCAGTTGCTGCAACTTCTTATCCGGCCATAACAGTTTTCTTGAACCGCCACCACCTGAAATAACAATCGCATCATACTCGGAAATAATCACTTTATCTATAGGAACATCAGGTCTTACAGTCCCGCCAAGTGCCCCGGTAGCTACATCTGTAGTCTTGCTTGCAACAGTAATAGTTATTCCTGCATCCTCAAATACATCCCTGGGTTCAAAGAACTCCTCATCCCTGAAACCTTCCTGTGCAACAACCATCAAAACTTTTTTGCTATCTAAACTTGATCCTGACATATTATCACTTTGCTACCCAACTTATCCATATCATTTTTCAACTTTCCGGTAGAATCCTCCTCAACCAGACTATATTTTCTATAATTATTTTATGAGTATTATTATTCGCACAATTAGATAATTTTTGTTTCAAATACTTATATTTAACGAGTTGAAAAAGAAAAAGGAAAGAAAAAAGGACAATAACCAGATTCACAATTTAAAATGAAAGTAAAAGAGGAGGAAAAACTCCTCTTTGTTTATTCAATAATGTATTTTGAAACAATTTCCTGCATTTCAGAAGCCATCTGTGCAAGTTCCTGCGAACTCTTTGCAAGCTCCGTCATAGATGCATTTTGTTGTTCCACAGCCGCAGAGGTCTGCTCAGTGCCTGATGCAGTTTCTTGTGATATGGTAGCTACTTCATCAACAGTCGCAGTTATCTCTTCAATGGAAGCAGATTGTTCCTGTGCTGCAGCGGCAATGTTCCCTGTCATAAGAGCAACTTTGTCACTTTCCTCGACTATATTTTGTACAGCTTCTACAGTCCTTCCAAGTGAACTGACACCATTTGTAACTGTTATAACACCAGATTCCATTGAAGTGACTGCTGCATGGGTTCCCTCTTTGATCTCTGAAAGTAGATCAGATATCTGAGACGCTGCAGTACCTGAGTTTTCTGCAAGCTTTCTGACCTCATCTGCAACAACCGCAAATCCACGACCATGTTCTCCTGCCCTTGCAGCTTCTATCGCCGCGTTAAGAGCAAGCAGGTTTGTCTGGTCTGCAATACTGGTGATAAGAGCAACTATCTCACCGATCTGGTTAGACTTGGCCTCAAGTTGCTTAATAACAGTCGCTGAATCATTTGTAGCAGCCTGAATATCATCCATCTGTACCAGCAGGTCTTTTGACTGGATGCCAACATCAGATATAACGTCCTTTGACGTGTTTGCTGCTTCTGCTGCCTGCTGAGCATTGACTGCAATATCCTGCACACCAACGGTCATGTCACTCATTGTCTTGGCAACATCATCTGACATGGAAGACTGTTCATTTGAACCTTTAGCTATCTCACCAACGGTTGTGGATATCTCTGTGGATGCAGCAGTCATTTCCTCAATGGACGCTGACATTTCTTCAGCTGTTGCAGCAACATTGTTTGCACTCTTGCTGACCACGTTAATAATATTAGTCAATGAACTTAGAATATCATTCAGACCCTTTGGAATTGCAATAAAATCAATGTCAACATCTGTTTCAGCTTTGGTATCGATCTTACCTTCAAGCGCATCATTTGATATCTTCTTAAAGTCCGCAACGATTTTTTGGATTCCACCTGAAATGGATCTGCTTATCAGGAATGCTGCAGCAGAACCAAGAACCGTAAATACAAGTATAGCAGCTATTATTCCATCCTTTATCACCCTAACAGGAGCTTCAAATTCATCAATATAAGTACCAGATGCAATGATCCAGTCCTTTTCCTCAAAGTAGGTGTAACTTATTGCCTTATCACGACCCTGCCATTCATAAACGACATCACCTTCTTTTTCGGCGATCATTTGTTTGGCAAAATCATTGCTGCCAAGGTTATCTCCCTCTATGCTTGGATGAATAATGACATCACCATTTGAATCCATTACAAACATGTATCCTGTTTCACCGAAAGTGATACTGGACATCTGTTCTTTGACCACAAGACGGTAGTACTCTTCAGGAATACCAACAAAAAGGATGCCTATTATATTTCCGGAAGCATCTTTTATCGGCTCATAAGTACTCAAATAACGGTCCCCAAGAACACTGGCTATTCCATTATATGTTTGTCCTTTCTGTACAACAGCTTCATAAACGGCATCAGATACAGCAGTCCCCATAATACGTTTTCCACTCTCATCGAGTATAGTAGTAGAGATACGAATTGCGGAATTATCAATTACCTGAAAAACAGTTACTTCTGCCCCATTTTGCTCTTTGATAGAGTCAACCATGTCATATTTACTATTGGCAGTATAATCATCTCCAAATAACAGCTCACCATCAGATATTTTTGGGTCACCAAGTTTATAAAAACTATTGTGAGCTACATCCAGATTAAGTTCAACATTATCCTGGGCAAGGGAAAATACAGTATCTATATACTGCTTTTCCATGAAGACTTGTTCTTCAAGTCTATCCTGCAATTCTTTTTCAATAGCAGTTGAAGTTTGCTCATAAGCAAACAACCCAACAGCTGCCATTGGCAAAATTGTAAGGATCAAAGCAAACGCAATGATCTTTCGATTGATCGTAATGTTTTTTAAATTCAATTGACCACATCCTCCATTTGTATATACGCTAAATCAAATTTGATAACAATGTTAAAACCACATTTTTAAACAGATATGTATAAGTCACACAATAAAATTAGATTATTATATAATTTTAATACATATAAAAGTACTCACTGATATTGTAGCAATATAAAAAATCTGCGTCTGTATATTGATATATTGCATATACTTATTAATAGACCACAATATATTACTCAATAAAATTAGTTAGCTTTTTATACACAATATGTAAAAATGATATACAGTTATGCAATTGTGTATTTAAAACCTCAAAAAAATGAATATTATAAGCGCATCAAAAAAACACCTTTGTATATACACCAATTATACACGTAGCTCTCCCTTATGAAACCAGGGTCAAACTAGACGACATATACTATTTACACAAAAAAAATCAAATAACAGAAGCATTGTCCATTGCCATTTCATTTCAGCAAATCCACAACTTCTGTTAACAGACATATACTACAAAGTATTATATTGCTAGTAATTCTTATTCTTTATAAAATTCATCTCTTGCTTCCACAAAGGCCTTTATGCTCTCAATTGATGTGCGTGGAGCGATACCACATCCAGGGGCCAGTATACCTACTCCATCCATAATACATTGTTTTGCTTCTTTTTTAATGTGGTCAGGCGATTTACCAAGCAAGGTTGCAGCAGGTGACACATTACCTATAAGGCATACTCTACCTGAAACGATCTGACTCGCATAAGCGAGATCTACTTTTTCTTCTATGCTAAGCCCATGGAATCCAGATTCAGACATAATATCCAGAATATCCGTAGCGTCACCACAAATATGAAGAATTGAATGCCCTTTTAGATTTCTAGTCAGTAACCGATAATGTGGGATTACAAGAGATTCAAACAATGGTGGCGGGAAAAGATCAGGACCTGCCTCTGAATCAATTATAACTACTGCATCTGCTCCGTGATCAAAAAGAGCATTGGCATATTCTGTGCATACTTTGGTACCAATAGCAAACAGCTCTGTAAGAAGGTCGGATTCAGTTATACACCACCGCAAGTAGTTATTTGCACCACATAGATAAAAAGCAATGGCTGCAGGTCCTATCATTCCTGCAATTACTGGAACATCGTCTGATATCCTGCTTTTTATTATATCAGTAGCTTCAAGCATTGTTTTTATTCTTTTACTTTCAAGTAATTTCTCCGGGATAGAAAATCCGGTAACATCTTCTTTATCCTTGCATGGAAAATCAAGCTGGTAAGGTTGTGTATCAAGAGAACCTTCTGCAATAGTACATCCAAGGCTCTCAGCTAGAACTGTGGTACAAAAGGGATACCTGACAGCTTCAAGCCCTGTTAGCTCATGTGCAGCAATAGCCAATGTGGCCATTTTTTCAGGATCATAATTAGCATCGGGCCATTTTGCGCCGCTTATTTCCATAAGTTCAACTATTCCTGTTTGAGTTACCGAACAGACAGGAACTTTATCCACATTTTTTCTTTCCAGGGAATTGATAAAACGCTCTTTTAATGTTAGACCAGACAAACAGAACTCCTCAATAATTCTATGTATCCAGGTTATTTAAAAGACTATCTTTTCTCCACATTTACAAATATTGTTTTTAGTGGACATTACTTATTTGTATGCATATCTGCTGGAATTATTGCCAATCAACCTAGGTTATTAATATATTATTAAAATAAATAAAAAACAATAATAAAAATTATCAAAGGGTTTTTAAACTTTTGAGTACTTTCAAAAGTGAGGTATTAATTATGACAGAACTAGTCCGGAAAATAATAGTGATCGCATCACTTTTAGCCATGGTAATAATATCAGGTTGCACAACAACCGTTGGACCAATAGACTCTGTAAGCCCTGAAAATGTATTTATTGACGCCTCCCCGGTAGTCATTAAAGAATTCCAGGAACAGGACATATCCCTGAAAATAAGTAACAATGCTACACAGTCCATTGATTCCGTAATGGTTTCAAGTTACATGCCATTTATAATTACAGGAACAGATTCTCTTAATATAGCAGGAAAAGAGAATGCTGCCGATACTGCTGAATCTTCTATTCTTAACTCAAAGATAATGGCACCGGCTTTTGACACAGATACAAATGAATCCGCTGTGACCATCAGTTACCTTTCAGGAACAGATGATGAAGGATTGCAGATAACAAAGACAAAATCAGTTCCTGTAGAAGTAACCATACTTCCGGACGTACAACTCCAGTTCCTTGGATTTGTAAAGGATATGGATTCATTGCGTACAACTTCAGCAGAAGCCTGGGAACTTGAAGCCGGAGAAAATGCAACCATTACATTCTCAGTAAAGAATCATGGACAGAGCACTGTGCCTGCTGGCATACTAACTGTTGTGGCAGATGTTGACAATAAACTCATAGCAGACCAGGCATCCATGAATATAAGCGAGGCAATGGCAAGAAGTGGAACATCCCATACTAAGGGAATGCAGATACCTGTGAAAGATGATGCACCAAATGGTGAGACCGATATCTATGTCAGATTAATGTATGGTGACCATATCGTAGATGAACAGAAACTTGTGCTGAAAGTTAAACTGTAGGCGATAGCATGAAAGTTGTGAACCTTCTGCTTTTCTTTTCCATTTTTCTGTTTTGTATCTCCAGTGGATGCCTGAACGAGAATGTAGTAAAAGAAGTCCAGCATCCTGTAATCACCAATGTAGATGTGATGTCAACACTGGCGGATGAAGAGTTCGAGCTTAAGGTAACTGTCTACACGCAAAATCCCATGGCTAGTGATACAGGCACACTTTCCATCAAGGTAAAAACAAAAGACCCATCTACAAATCTGATAACATCAGATCATACAGAAAATGTAGGCTACCTTAAAGCAAATTCCCAGACATATAAAGCCCTTAATTTCAACGTTCCTAAAAGTGGGGAACAGCTCGTTATAGTGGAATTGTTCGAAGACAATAACCTTGTAGATGAGTATACTAGCCAGATACGGCTCATTGAAGGAACAACTGAACCTGTTTCAAATGTGATTCTGACCGACCTGATGATAGAAACCATACAGGCAACAAATTATGGTGAGGATATTATTTTTGAAGCTTCACCAGGACTCTACAATCAGGGCGATGAAGCAGACAAAATCAATATAGTTGTCACAGCAGTCGTTGATCAGTACACAAGATACACAGGCAGTGTCATTGTCTCAAACGTAGAACATGGTCAAAGAACAAGAGGAACTGTAAGAATGACTGTTCCGGCCGATGAATCCTACAGCTTTGAGGTGGATGTCATCACAGATGGTCTAATAGCTGCAAATGCGCAAACCAGCGAATCAATTAAGCTCCATGACCTGAAACTGAAGACACCAATGACATATACGCTTCTTGAATCAGACATACCTGTTGATGATGAGATGCCCGTAGAAGAAGATGAAGAAGATACAGCTGCAGAATCTCCCGGATTTGAAATTCCTATGCTGGTGATTTCCATGCTTTGTGCTGCGGGAATTATAAGAAAGAATAAAAGGAAAATCTAAAAGTATCTTAGTTTTCTTTTTCTTTCTTTTTTCTCATTTTTTATTAAGCTTTCTTTGATGAAAAACATTTTAGGAAAACAGGACATTTACATTGAATTTATCAAGCATATTTGACAGCCTGAAAAGTGGAAGACCCACAACATTGAAAAAGTCACCATCAATCCTCTCAACAAGTATAGCTCCTTTCCCTTGTATTGCAAAGGCACCTGCTTTGCCAAAAGGCTCTCCTGTGTTGATATAATCTCTTATCAGCTGTTCCGGCATTTTCCTCATCCAGACGGTTGTTAGTTCATATTCCGTAATTTCTTCTCTGCTACAAACATCCATTACAGTCAATCCGGTAATCGCCTTTATCTGTTGTCCGTTTATTTTTTGCAGTATCTCTTGTGCATGATACTCATCAGCTGGTTTTCCAAGTACTTCGCCCCTGCAAACGACAACTGTATCAGCAGAGATAATTACGCCTTCTTCGAGATTATCCGCCACATCAACTGCTTTTTCAAAAGAGTGATGCATGACAAGTTCAACAGGACTCAAACCTTTGCCTGTGTCTTCTGCATAAGAACTCACATAAATATCAAAATCCGGACCTATCAATTGCTCTAACAGCTCTTTTCTTCTCGCAGATGCAGAAGCAAGGATAATCCTGTTCATGAATATGTAAAAGACAGGTGAAAATATCTACTTTGTGACAAAAGCTCAATTAATTGCAAAAAGCATATTGCTGTTTTATAAAAAATAAATTTTATGACTCTATTAAAATCCTGTATAAATTACACCATCATGTTAAATTACAAAAATATCAATATCAAAATGTGTATTTCAAATAATTATTAATTTCTATAATCACTTGAATAATACGAATTTATACAGAGACTGCACACTAAAACAGCTAGTTAAAACTAGAGATTATCTTGTCAATATCATCTTTATTATTTCCAGGTATCGGAACATTTACAGTATAGCTTCTAGGTCCTGTTCGATCAAAGAAATCATAGACTACCTCTATATGATTATATGGTTCTTCTTGAAATTCTGCAAAACTGAATTTTGATAGTGGAAAGTCCCATGTATGAAATTCTTTATTCAAAAGAACTCCTTTCTCAAGCAAAATGACCTCTCCCACGCTTTTTCTCTTGAAATAGAACAGGATCGAAGGAAAGACATATCCCATGAAAAAATAAAGCCCAAATAAACCTAGCATCACCATAAACATGAAAAAATTACCCTCAGGTGCAAACACAATGATCGGAACAAATATGATTGCAGTTATCACTGATAAAAAAATAGCCATTAAACTTCCCATATCATTTCGATAATCCTCTTCGTGCGATAAATAATTCCACCATTCTTCATTCGTGTATTTCCAATGGACGATCATCTTTTTCTGATTGATAGCCTTATCCAGAACTTTAACGTTTTTCCTAGTTGTCCTGATAAAGAATAATGAAGTCAACACAATAGTGATAGAGACCATAATAAACAAACCATCAAACGAGTTTATATCAAAAGTGATGTAGCTATGTAGGCCGAGAACAGTAAAGAAAATAGCTGCATAAATCCACCTATTTAAGGCTACTCTTTGAGGATTTTTGATTTTTGGGATGGTATCTTGATTCATGCTATTAAGCCATGATACATTTTATGGTTTAAAAAACAATATGTTTTGACTCTGTAGAAAAATAGAATGGAATTTGGTGGGGAATTGCATTATAATGGAAAAAGCAGTTGAAGGCAAACTACTGTTGCCTTCATAAGCAGAATTAATCTTCAGTTGAGATTGTTTCATTTACCCATTCATCCATGTTGTTAGCACCCATTATCGGGCTGTTGTCAAACATAGGAATTTCCACAGGATACCATTTTTGCAGGAAAGTGAGCATGTGGTATTTCATAAAAACACTCGCAGGCATTCCTACAAAAGCCATCATAAATATGAACATAATAAATTCGACAACTAATATTGGAATAAACAAGATCCACACAGTAGTATCCGCAAATATTGCTGAAAAACCAAAGTATAGAATGAGGTCCACAATAAGAAGCAAAATTCCCAATGCTATCATTGCTATGATTGCCAGAATTGCCAGAAGTATACCTACTGCAATAGCAAGCACCAAACGACCTATCCAATATATTGCCATCTGTTTCCAATCAGACCTGAACTGTCCAAACACCCGAAATAAAGACGAAAATATGTTGCATTCTGAGTACATAGAAACGGGTATGGCCAGATTGACAAATGATCCAATTATGCCTGCGATAATAGCAATTACAAAAATAATGGCAAAAATTCCCACAATAAGTAATGCAATAGAAGCTGCGCCTAAATTGTCAATTCCCCCATTCATACCACCTATGATAAAAAATAAAGGCAATGCAAGAATGGCAAAAACCAGAAGAACTCCCAAAACTACAATTATACGCAAAACATAAAGAGCTACTCCTTTTACCAGATACCTGCTAAAATACTCCCGTATCCGTACATCATTGTGAACCAGTGATTCCACAAAAACGAATTCCATTACACTTCCTATCAAACTCAGAAGAAGAGCAAATAGGAAGATGAATACTATAGCTAAGATGACAAGTGTAACTCCAGAATAAGACATCAGATGCTCATAAAAATTGCTAATAATTTCGATGAATCCCTGTGGAATCCCGGAAAGATCTGGTTCAGAACCACCATAAGGACCGCCATTACCGCCACCATTGAAACCACTGCCGACGCCACCGATAAATAAGACAATAATGGCAAGTTTTAGCCACTTCCAGATGTCAAAAGGTTCAATAAGGCATGTTCGTGTCCTTTCTATTGCACGATCAACTGCATCTATTACATACCAGCTCATATAAATAAATAGTAAAGGTTGAGTTATATAGTTACTGATTTAAAGCTAATTAAACTGCGCATTAATACCACTTCGTTTTCTGGCTCCGAGAATGACCGCTTTTAACATAACAAACCCGTCATCTTCAGGATAATAATTTATTGCCCTTTCCAGTATCTCCAATGATCTATCAGACATTGAAGATTGCAGGCAGGCATCTGCAAAGATTATAAGAACATTCTTTGAGTATGGTTCCATTTCCAGTGCATCTTCCAGAAGTTCAATACCTTTTTCAGAATCCTCCACCAGACAATATGCGAATCCTTTCATTGAAAGAGCATGTTCATCAGCAGGGTGTTCTTTTAATATTTCATCCAGACAGGATATTGCTTTTTCGTACAATCCGTCAGCAATCAGCGTATCTAATCTGCACATCAGGAGCTTTTCATGTGTGGCAGAACTATCCATAATAAAAAAAGGATGTTCATCACTAATAAATATTACAGCCATAGAAGTGTTATAGCAGACTAATAAAAAAAGAAAATCAGAATTAAAGTAGCAAATCTAAGTAAGCCTGAATCAGGCCCTTATTGCAATATTACCGAATATACTAAAATCCATGTGATTTTCCATTGCGCAGGATTTGAGCAGTGAAATACCTTTTTCCATTATTTTGGAAGCTGCAAATATATGCAAAAGCGGAACATCTCCTTTTTCGAAACGATCTCCCATCTCTCTCATTCCCTCTATAAATCCAAGTTCTATTAGATCAACAGGGTCCATGCCTGCATCAACCGCTTCCCGGACGGCAGATTCAGCTTCCATGCTGTCAAAGTTGAGAACAGATTCCCGTGCTTTTTCTATTATCTTATTGAATAGTGATTTTTCAGATTCCATATAAACAATCCTAATTTTTATTGTGGAGTATTCATCGCCCATTTGGAACTAAATCCACTTCTGTCGTCTTGATCTTTGGAGGTAGTCCATTTTAGTTGATTTAAGACAACTAAATTTGATTATGTGTAGCTACTATATAAATTATTCGACTCAGACCCAATCACGGTAAAACATGATTCAAAAACTTCCATCAGTATATTTATCATGTTGGAGAGGCTATGAAACCATAATGTCAGACAGGGAAATCATATCTACATTCAAATACGTTTCACGCATGAAACCAGAATTCATGTTATCAGAGCTTACTGACTATCTAAATGAGGAAACATCCGTCCAACAGGTATACAATACTCTTAAACCCCTGTTCTTCGACCTTGGAATCGATGTTGTTATCAATAAGGATGATTTCAGGATTGTTCGTGCAACTCCTCAAAAGAAAATGGAACTTACTGATGAGGAAATAAAAAAGAATGACCTTTTTTTCAAGTCAACTGCTGTTTCCAGAAAAATGGAACGTCATATCGAACAATATATCGAAAAGAAGACCAGCAAAGACTGGGACGACCCCATCGTTTTAGATAAAATAAGAAGAGCCATTCGCTATCAGAAAGCCAGCTACTGGAAAGAAGGCAATGCAAGAAACATAAGCTATGAAAAAGGATATAGCATCCTTGGATACCTTGCTTATCAGTTCCCTGTATATTTTATACAATTTCAATATCTTCTCTACGACCTGGCAAAGGACGGTCTTCTGAAGAACCGTATGAAAATACTTGATGTAGGAACCGGACCGGGTACAATCCCACTGGCAATTATCGACTTTTACAACCGTCTTGACGACCGCAAGGCAAACATCCATACAATTGAACTCTTCGACGAAAACATAGAGGCATATAATTTCCTCGTTCCACAGTATGCAGACATAAAATCAAATGTCACTGTTGAAGAACCTATCAGAGCCGATGTGAGTAAACTGGAAATTGAAAAACTTCCGGACAACATTGACCTTATGGTCTTTTCCAATGTCCTGAATGAGATGAAAGGCCTAAGCCTTGAACAAAGGGCTGATATCGTAAAGAACATGGCAGAAAAACTCACACCTGATGGTAATATCATAATAATAGAACCTGCTGACAAGGTTAATTCAACTGAGATGAGAGCACTCACCATAATACTGAAGAGAATGGGAATCAAGATATATAGCCCATGTTCATTCATCTGGTCGGGTGAATGTACCCTTAAAACATGCTGGAGCTTCGATCATAAAAAAGATATTGAGATTACCAGGGTCATGAGCAAACTGGCAGAATGCGATGAGCCTTATCGTTACATTAATACCGATATCAAATACTCATATGCGATACTCAGGAAGGACAAACTGTCAAAGCAGAATCTCATGGTTCCTGATAAAGCAAAATTCGCACGCATGGCAAAAATTGACAAACATAATACTAAACGTATAAATGTGGTAGGTTCACTGATGTCAGGTGATCTGGGTGATGAGAAGTACAAACTCTACAGAATATGCGACGGTACTTCAAAAAAGGCAGTCTATGCAGTGTTACCATCCCATAACCTTTCAGAAGATAATGAAGTGATCACAAAAGCAGGATATGGAAGTATACTTAAAATCTATAATGTGCTTGTCAAATACAATGAAGCAACTGATGCATACAACCTGCTAATAGGGAAAGGGACCACAATTGAACCCCTGTCCGGAGACATGGGACAGTAAAAAGAGTTATTCCAAATAAATTATTTTAAACTAAACGAACATATTGAAAGGATACGAAAAGAGCTATTCATTCCTGTGTTCTAAATTTTACTTATCGATTTATCATTCAACCTAATAAGAATCTGATCTGCATGCATAATAACAAATCTTCAACCTGTACTCCTCCTGAGATCCTGGCACCTGCTGGTGACCCGGAAGCCCTGAAAGCCGCCATAAAAGGAGGAGCAGACGCTGTTTACCTTGGAGTTGGGCAGTTAAATGCTCGCCAGGGTGCAAATAATTTTTCCGTAGAGGACCTCAGGGACAATATCGATCTTGCACATACCTATGGAGTTAAGGTATTCATTGCTCTTAATATTCCACTCAAGCAACATGAGGTTCAAGAGGCCATAGATATTGTTCATAAGGCATACGCATACAATATAGATGGAATTATACTGGAAGACTTAGGTCTTTTCTTTTTACTAAAAGAGCATTTCCCGGACCTTCCACTACATGCAAGTACCCAGATGACGATCCACAACCCACAAGGTGTTGATTTTATCAGGGATGCAGGTGCTTCAAGAGTCATACTCTCAAGGGAACTGAGCACGGAGCAGGTCAAAAGTATTATAGACAAAACATCAGTTGAAATCGAACTTTTTGTTCACGGTGCCCTTTGTTATTCATTTTCAGGTCGATGCCTGTTCAGTACTGCCATAACGGACAGAAGCGCAAACAGAGGCGCATGTTTCCAGCCTTGCAGACGGCCGTATAAACTGTCAGTCGATGGACAGATCGTAGACAGCAAACGGGTAGGTGAGTATCCAATAAGCTGTGCAGAACTCTGTACCTTCCCGGGGCTTGAAGACATTATAAAGACAGGTGTCAAGAGCCTCAAAATAGAAGGCAGGATGAAAAAACCGGAGTACGTGACCGCCAGTGCAAGAACCTACAAAAATGTTGCAGAAAAAGTATGCGATACAGGTGAGAATTTCAGTACAGAAGAACTTGAGGAAATGGAGAACGAGCTTGCAAAACTATTCTATAGGGGCTTTACCCGGGGTTTTGTTCTTGGTGAAGAAGATGTCACACAACGCAAATACAGTGCCAATTACGGTGCCTATCTGGGAATAGTGGATAATATAACTAAGTCCACAAAAGAAGGTGAAATGACCATTACACCTCTTCAGGATATAAAGGTAAATGACGGTATCAGCATAAATACTCGCATCAGGATCATAGGTTGTCGTGTTCATGGTATTCTTGTTAATGGTGAGGCTGTACAGGTTGCCAGGAAAGGAGAGGAAACCACTCTGCTGATAAGTGCAAAGACCAGCAAATCCATAAGAAAGAACGATGAGGTCTATGTATCTACCGACCCTCAATTACTTGAAAGCTTACAGAACATTGAGCTTCAAACCACTCCCCTGATAATAACAATTCATGCAAGAAAGGGAGAAAAGCTGCATATCAACGTGAAAAGCAGGAAAAGGGAAACTGAAGCCATCAGTGATTACATAGTGCAGGAAGCAAAAAGTTCTCCCACAAGCCAGGAGCAAATGATAGCAACTCTTGGAAAACTCGGTGATACAACATTCCACGTCGAAGATATTATTCTGGATGTTGACGATAATATTTTCATTCCCCTTGGAGCACTTTCAGGTACTAGAAGGGAAGCAGTTGAAGAGCTGTTTAATTCCAGATTCCCAAGAGAGGGCAGGAACCGCAGTTGTCCCACTGTTTCCACAGGATATAAGCGGGAAGAAAGCAAAAAGAAAGCAAAAAGACCTCTGTTAAGTGTTGAGGTTTCAGAGATCGATTCAATTTTTACTGCATCCAAATCTGGCGCTGATATTGTTTATGCACCTATTCATCTATTCACTGAATTGATGAATGAGAATAATATCCTCAGGACTAACGGCCTGAAGGAAAAGGATGTGGAATTTGTCCTGATGACACCACAGGTAAGTTTTGAAGAAGAAATGCCTGCACTAAAAGAACTGATGCAACAGGTTGCAGATGCAGGATTCAAACTTGCATGTTCTAATTACGGAACAATCCGACTGGCAAATGAAATGGATGCACCCTTTGTTACCCAAAAAGAGTTCAATGCCTTCAATTCTTACACAGTAAATGCATTCCGAACATCCGGTGCTTACCGTGTTACACTTTCAAGTGAACTAAACCTTGAAGAAACACAGGAGGTTTGCATTAACGCAGATCCTGATATACAAATAGAGGTCATGGCATATGGACGTGAACTTCTGCTTGTGACAAAGAATGACCTGTTAGGTCCTCTTATTGAAGACGGGACTATCGAAACTGACAGTGAGGTGCTACTTGTGGATAACACCAAAGGCTCATTCCCGGTGAAGCGAGAAGGTGAGCGTACCCTTATCTACAATTCCACGGTCCTGAACATGGTGGAGGAAATTGATAAACTTTGTACATCAGGTGCTGATGTGTTAAGACTTGACCTTTCCCTTTATGAAAAAGTGGATGTAAAGGATATCACACGCAATTACAGAAGAGCACTTGACGGCAAACAGATTAAACTGAAGTCCACAAGGGATGAGGAATACGATCAGGGACACTATTTCAAAGGTGTACTATAAATCAGTATAATAAATTATAAACTAAAAGAGTTTAGGTGATAATATGGCAAGAGAACTTTCCCCTAAAGATATAGTAGTGTTAAAAAAAGTCGCTCCTGAGTGTGCAGGACTTGAATGTACAGGTTCAAAAGCACCATATAAGTCCATACTTCCACCTCTTGCAAACCATTATGCAAAAAATGAAGAAGACTTCAAGACCCGTTTGTCCGCCCTGGATGACGATGATCTGGAATACCTGTTATCACTTATAAGAACAGGTGAAGAGAGCCTTGGGTGTGTGCAACCTCATTACATGACACTGTTCCTTGAGCTGATCGAAGAAAGAATGGGCACGGAAATTGCAGAAGAGATCATGGCAATATACACGAAATGGAACGAGTGTAAAAATATTACCGATATTAGCTTTTGATGAGTTTTTCATAAAGCTCAGCCATTCCTTTTAGGGTGACATGACCTTTTCTAGTAATCATATAATCCCCCCGCTCGGTCCTCTGCAGGATCATACCAGTGTCCAGCAATTTCTGAATATGGAAAAGAAGATTTCCTCCACGCAGACCAGTGATCTTTGAGAGTTCAGAAAAGCTTTTTGTATCAGAGTTTACTGATTTGAGAATTGCCAGGCGTTGCTTATTGGCAAGAGGCTCACATACTTCCGTGACAATATCATCTGATATGGTACTGATGTCTATGATGGCTCTGTTGCTCGAATCTTCATTGTGGGTCCTGTTGAATGAGCGTATCAGTTCCATCTGTTTATCAAATATAACGGACGCGCTCTTTATGCAGTTATCGCAATTATCAGTGACCGCGAAACCCTTAAGCTCATTGAACCGTTCCTGGAACGAAACAAGGGACCCCTCAGTAACTTTATCCTCCATAAGAAGCAGGGCCAGTTCCTGAAGAAGATCAGAGAATGCATTTTTACAGACATCTTTGTTATCGCATTCCATACAAAAGTTTTCTTCAACTGTCTTTTTTGTATCCTCAATCATATAGTGTATAACAGGTCGTGACAGGTCACCTTTCATTTCCATGAACATGGCATCCATACTACGATGATTAGAGCGTTCAAGTACTCTGTTAACATCCTTTTTTAAGGAAATTATCTCAGACCGCAGGTTTTCAAACTCCTGCAAGTACATACCGTTTTGATCTCCTTTCAGAATATTACTACTCATGATGAATACCTTCTTTATTTAGAATTTTCTGTACATAATTATAACATGAAACTATATTAATCTATACTGAACTGAATTATTATCATATATTTAGTACTTGATAGAAAACACAAGCAAACATGATATATAGATAAAAGGTATACGAAAGTAGGAAGGCTATATAGCGATTACTTGTTAATAATTAAAAAGGAAGAAACAACTTGATTTGCTCAATACTGGACAATGATCTTTACAAACTTACAATGCAGATGGCTATCCTTGAGCTTTTTCCGCAGGCATCTGCAGAATATCGTTTTACCAACAGAGGTGACCAACGCTTTACAAAGCAATTTGTTGAAGAACTTAGAAGGATCATTGATGAAGACATACCGAAACTCAGCCTGACAGATGATGAATACATCTGGCTGAGGGCTGAATGTCCATACTTCAAACCCAGTTACGTCGAGTATCTCAAAAATTATCGTTTCGATCCATCAGAAGTAAGTGTCCAACTAACTGAGAATGCAGATCTTGATCTGACAATAAAAGGTCCCTGGCATAGCAGTATTCTGTGGGAAATAATCCTCATGGCTACTGTTTCAGAACTCTATTTCAAGATGATAGAAACAGACTGGGTAGATTCAGAATACGGCAATGGTTCGGGTTATAGCAATCTCCTGAATGAGTATGAAAAGCTTATAGTGAGCAATGCTAAAGAGCTTGAGCAGAACAGTTGTGGTTTTTCAGAGTTTGGAACACGCCGAAGGCGGAGTTTTGAAATACATGACCTTGCTGTCAGGATACTTCATAAGTGTAAAACATTCACTGGCACAAGTAACGTGTACCTTGCTAAAAAATATGGTGTCAAACCAACAGGCACTATTGGCCACGAATGGATAATGGGAACTTCAGCACTTATAGGACTGCGCAATGCAAATCTGTTCGCATTGGAGAGTTGGGTCGATGTTTACAAGGGAAATCTGGGAATTGCACTTTCTGATACATTTGGATCAGAACCATTTTTCAGAAATTTCAATCTGAAACTTTCCAAGTTGTATGATGGTGTTCGCCATGACAGTGGAGATCCTCTGAAATTTGCCGACAGGGTCATACAGCACTATGAAAAAATGGGTATAGACCCACTGACAAAAGTTGTTATTTTCAGTGACTCACTTTCCGCTTCAGATGCAATAGAGATAAAGAAGAAGTGTGAAAGTCGGATTAACTGCATATTCGGAATTGGGACAAGCATCACTAATAATCATGAGTTCTTCAGGTCCAGTCCACCTCTTAATATGGTAATAAAACTTCACAGCATTAATGATATACCTGTAGTGAAGTTAAGTGATGATGAAGGAAAAGAAACCGGGAATAAAGATGCTATCAGAGTAGCGAACTACATTTTTGGACGTAAAGGACTTGATGAATAATTATTATTTCTGGTGTGCTAAATTATATGAGTGAAACCGGAAATAAGCCCAAGTGAGATCATCAGGAACAGATACAAAAGAAATAGAATGAAAATTCTCTTTATTTCAATAGATGTGCTCTTCTTCATACTATTTCACCAGCGAAATAACTGGTTACTAACTATATAAACATTATGAATTAATGTAATATTGTGCATAATATATTTCATAATAGTTCTTTTTATGTAACTATTCAGCCTAGCTCACTTCCACCAAGCTGATTTCTTCATCCACGATCAATTCTGCAACTTTGGAACAAATGAATTGCCATAAAATATTGCACTAATTGCATCGATAACAGATTCAGAATTCTTATTAACAGTAGACACGTATCCTCTTATACGGCAGAAATTTTTTGCACCCTGTTCACTGCGGAAAGTACCTGATATCTTCTGCTGTACTTTCGTCATTCTGATATCTCTTTCAGCCTGATTGTTATCAAACGGAACGTTTTGGTCGTACATAAATCGCAAGATATCCTCTTTATGGCCAATAAACCTATCCAGCAAATTCTTTACCGTGGTCTGCTTCTTACGTCCTCGTTTTTTAGACCGCACATTTGATTCCGGATCAGGAGGATTTTCATTCACTCCTAAACAAGTTATGTGATCATAATCCTCACTGAACCTTTGAATTAGCTCAGTATCTAAAAGATCATTATCAACATGATGTTTAATGCATATCAAGAGATCACTCATTATCTTTGGCCACTGTTGATCACTGTTTTCGGAAGCTCCAGTTAACTCTCGTAATAAATGTGCATTACATAATGAATGTTGACATTCATATTTGTTGTACGGTTTCCAAAAATCATGTGTTGCAACACCAGTGTAACCTGGTAATATGCCCATAGCATCCATTGCTTCTGAGCCCCTTTTGCGATGTGCAAAATAATAGGTCAGTTTGTCTGTACCTGCCACATGAAGCCAATTACGAACTGCATTTATTCTCATTCCTGTTTCATCCAGATTGATGACAGGAGATTCTTTCAGGAGATGTTTCACTGTATTTTCAAAAGCTCCAAGCTTCTCAAAACAACTACGTTCCGTGTTCACCAAAGTAGCAGGACTTATCTTGCATCCCAAAATATCAGAGAACAACTTGGTAACACGCTGATAAGGAAGTAATTGGTAAGTGTGCAAATAAACTGCAAATGACTTAACTCGATGACCGTATTGAGTCGGCTGAGTTACACCATCTGGAAAAAGAGCTTTGTTTACATGAGAACATTTGGGACATGTTTTAATCTCGCAACGATGTTCAATGCAATTGATAGTTATAGGAGGAATGTCAAAGACCTGTCTTCTTTCATAGTCAGAGGGAACAGAAGCTAACGATCTCCCACAATTGACGCATTGATTAACAGGATGAACAATAACTTCATCCGGATCATCATTTATTCTTAATGTAGTACCAGGATGACCGTTTTGACCACCTACATGCTTATTGGTCTTTTTTCTTTGACTTTTAACGGTTGGTTTATTCCGTGCATAAGAATCAGTAGAAGGTGGTTTGCTACTGTTGCGACTATTCTTTTCAAGCATTTCTTCCAAATGCCTGACACGCTCTTCAAGTTGTGCAATTTGGAGAGATTGATGTTCAATTATCCCAAGTAATCGAGTTACAAGTTCTACTACTGCTTCTGGACCAGCTTCATAAACTGCAAGTATTTCTTCGCGGTCTATACAAATCCCCTCAGATTGATAGACGTTTTTTATGATATTTTACTGAATATTTTTTAACACATAGAATGAAGCCATAGTATAGAGGATTTCGATATTCCCTCATTTTAGATCATTAAAGTATTCAAACTCAATTATATCCTCTCATTTTTTATCATTTTGTTTAATTTCTCTTCATTAATCCTTATTTTTAGTATAGCTCCCGCTATCCTAAATTACTCCTTTGGTTTTTAGTGTCCTCAATTGATGCAGATTAAAACAAAAAGCTGTCATCAACATTTTTGCATTCACTCTTTCTACAGTTGTAACAAGAACCTTTCTGGTTTTAAATATTTCTTTTGTCACTGCATACACTCTTTCGCAAGGGACTCTTTTCACACTTATTCTTTCATTTCTGAGGATATCCATTATTCCTAAAGGATGTCCTCTTACAGCTCGTTGCATTGTTGCTGCAAAACCTTTTGCTATTGCTCCAAAATATCCTTTATCTCTATACACCACTTCACCCTTTTCAGACAGATCAACCTGTGAATCGTGAAGTGATGCAGTTGTTGTCTCAAATCTTCTGATTAGTTCATAATCCTTATCAATAATTGTATGAAGTTTGTATCCAAAGTGAGATTTACCATTTTTCTTAGTCCAGGTTCCATCTTTGCTTCTTCTTGTTTTCGCATCTTTTCCTCTGAGTACATCTGCTTTTGCATGTCCTGGATCTGAGTGAATAAAAGTTGCATCCTGGATCATTCCTTTTTTAATCTTCAAACCAAGAGCATCAAGCTGATTCTGCATTTCATCCCACACCGCTTTTTCTTTACCATTGTCGATAATTCTCTTCCTGAATGACCAGACAGTTGTACTGTCTGGTACATATTCAGGAAATCCCAGGAATTTCCTAAAGGATATCCTGTCAATACACTGCTTTTCAAGCTCAGCATCAGAAAGACCATGCCATTGTTGCAGAACAAGCATCTTGAACATTACAATAACATCAGCTTCAGGCCGTCCGCCTGAAGCTGTTCTGTTTATGTACATTGACTCCAGAATAGGGCGAAAAGGCTTCCAATCTACTAAATATTCAATTTCAGCAAGCTTATCTCCGACAGATTGGAGACGCTTATATTCTTCATTTAAGGTAAAATCAGTAAAAGAATCCATAATAGTAAATTTGCTTTGCTATTATTTAAATTTTATTAAATTGTATGGGTATTGATGGTAGTTTATCGAAATCCTCTATATTGTTTTTTGCATCATTAAAACAGTCAGGCTGAATAGTTACCTTTTTATAATTGCTTAATCTAAAAAATATAGTTATGTATATATTGTAATAATGCAGGATAGAATAATCAGATATGAACTATATGGGGGGTTTAACCCCCCTAAAGACAATAACCCATCAACAAACATAAGCCCGGGCCCCCGCCCATACTCCACTTACGTTTTTAAGGATTAAATGCGGATTTGCAGATATTACCTTAATATAAGGCAAAGTCTGAGGGGATAATTCGATGAAACCGAGATCTCCGCATTCGTACTTTTTCGTTTTTCCGTTTTTCATATGTTTGTTGAGTAAAAAGTACTACTTTTTTAAACTATATGAATATATCTATATTTAGATATATCATCATAATGATGAAAATTGATCTTTAAGAGCAAATTCAATCCATCATAAAGATTGACAAATGAACCGATTTTATCAGATACAGAAATACCTTCATCTTTACTTGAAGTTTCCAGATAGAGAAAAAAATAGAAAAAATAGTGAATCTTTTTATTTCATTTCACTTTTCTTTTTTTCGCTTGATTGCAAACAACGCCATGATGAGTGCGCTTATTACAAGCATACCTGCACCCCTATAACCTGCATCCTCAGTCTTATCAGTAACACTAAAAGTCCCATCCATGGTTGTTGTGATTACTTCAACCCGTCCTATATCATGCACTGAAATATCCCCAAGTGCCAGGGGACTTGATGAGCCGGTGTCGCCAATCACTTCAAAAGAGACAACTGCAATCGGGCCATTACCACTAATTCCTGATGCATCTGCCAGAGCAATGATGACCTCGCCATCATCAACCGTATTTGACTCAATGTACGCATTTATACCAAGCTTACCAGTATCGACCCCTGTGGCCTGTAAAACCTCGCTATCGTAACTCATAACAATGTCCATACTTCCAATATCTGTCGCGCCTTCAAGACCTATTGGAACCTCCACAATAGCTCCATTCTCACCTGTAGTATCGCTTACAATGAGAGTCAAACTGCTCGCTGAGGCAAACGATATAAGAAATGCCAAACTAATCAATATTAAAACTTTTCTCATTCTTTCAGCTCCTTATTTTTATTCATCTCCTACAACATTCTTCAAAATTCTTCTGGCATCAAAAGAGGTCACACTTCCATCCCCATTTACATCCATGGCCAGGTCTTCTGGAATCTTACCTACAGACATTTGAAGTGCATAAAGTGCATCGAGAGCTGTGTGAACCCCATCCCCATCAGCATCACCTATACTTTCGTCCATTCCTACCACATTGAATAGACCATCATGAGTTTGAATCTCCACTATTTCATCATCATCCCTGTTAGCTGAGATGGTAGTTATCTCAAGATCTGACGATGACCCTTCTGACCCTATAATATTAAAATTAACATAGGCTATCGATCCGTCCCCACCAAATCCGTTCTTATCAGCCAGACTTATCTTTATGGTCCCGTCCAAAATATTGTAATCGAACAGGGAATTTGTTGTTAAACCACCTTTGATGACCTCAGTGGCTTCAAGGACAGAGGGATCATAGCTCAGAGACATATCCATGTTTCCGATATTTTCATACGTTCCCTTCAGTGTCAATGGTATCTGTACACTGCTCCCGCTTGATTTACTACGGGATTCAAAGATCAAACCTGAGACTTCAATCGTGGAAGGAGGTGTGATATCAACTGTTGAAGGAGGTATACTATCTCCTGCGGGTGGAACCATTTCCCCTCCATAGAGAGAACTGATCTCACTTTGGGTCAGCGCGTAGTCGTATATCCTTACCTCATCTATGAGACCATCAAAATACGCACCAAACGAAGGATTAGAACCAATATTGATTGCATCCCATCCCATTCCAAGGCTACCTTCTTCTTCATACATGACATCGTCTACATAGAATTTCACAGTTCCTGCATCCTGATCGTAGACCACTGCCAAAAATGTCCATTTATCAGTTGTGACTGTCTGGTATCCCAGAACACTTCCAGAACCACTAAATGCTGACCATCCAAGTCCCCCTCCACGTGCATCGATATCTATTGTACGATCATACCCTCCATTATCGTGTGAAATGACTGTCCCTCTTGAATCACTGTTCGATCTTACCCAGAGTGCTATGGTTGCCTGTGGCATCACGTCTGGATTTATATTGATAGGTACGGAAACATAATCCTCCATACCATCAAAATCCAGTGCATTTCCACCTATTCCTGAAACAAAGGTAGCACCATTGTTTGTTCCATCATTTCCATTTCCTGAATAGTCCATTGTGTCTTTATCAAATGGATAATAAGCTACAAGCCCCGGTTCAGAGATGGATGGACCAGTAGGTGTTGATGTAATATCTCCAGTCGAAGGCTCTATCCCCCCTTCATAAATGGAGTTTATCTCACTTTGGGTTAGTGCGTAATTGTATATTCTAACCTCATCTATAATACCATCAAAATTAGCACCATATGATGGATTAGAGCCAATATTGATTGCATTCCATCCAGTTCCAAGGCTGCCTTCTTCTTCATACATAGTACCATCCACATAAAACTTCACAGTACCTGCATCCTGATCGTAGACAACTGCAAGGAATGTCCATTTATCCGTTATGACTGACTGATACCCCAGAACACCTCCAGAACCACTAAATGCTGACCATCCGAGTCCTCCGCCACGTGCATCGATGTCTATTGTACGATCATATCCTCCATTATCATGTGAAATGACAGTTCCCCTTGAATCACTGTCTGATTTCACCCAGAGTGTCATAGTCACCTGTGGCATTACATCTGAATTTATGTTGATTGGTGCGGAAACATAATCAGCCATTCCATCAAAATCAAGCGCATTTCCGCTCATTCCTGAGACAAAAGTGGCACCATTGTTCGTTCCATCATTTCCATTTCCTGAATAGTCCCTTGTGTCCCCATCAAATGGATAGTACGCCACAAGTCCTGATTCAGATACAGCGGATGCGATTGTTGCAGACATCAAAATTAACAGTAACCCAATAACAACAATACTAAAGATTTTATTGTAGTAACACTTCATTTTTATACCTCGTTAAATATTACCAGTTCTATAATCCCGTTTTGAAATTAAGAAAATCAATATCATCGTTTTTGTTGTGAAGGGCAAAGCTCAGACATCTCAATATGAACAAAGTTAATACTATATAGGCAACTAAAACAAAGTACTGCCAACTTTAGGATATGTCTAACACCAAAATCAATGAAATTATACCCACTCAATTTAAACATTTAGAGTTCCCTATAAAATGGCAGGTGCTGGATTAATATAAGTTTATCGACATTTATGTCGAGTCATTTATATTAATTCATTCCAATATAACGAGTATGCACATCGCTTTGAAGTCATCAAATTATCAGCAATATTCCAAAAAACCAACAACCAGCACAACGTTTATATAGAAACAAACCTATGTGAAAGTGCTTTACAATAAGACTGTAATTCGCTAAACGTATTGACATTAAATGGCATTTACTTAAACTGTAGATTTCTATTTTGCATTATGTTTTCAGCTTACTCAGATCTTTTAAGCTAACCAAAAAGGAAGTGAATTTAAAATGTTTAACAGAAATGAAACCACAGCACCTGTAGATGCCGGAGAGACATACGACGTAACAATCGAAGACCTTGCAAGAGAAGGAGACGGAATTGCAAGAGTAAGCGGATTTGTAATCTTTGTACCTGGAACATCAGTAGGCGACGAAGTAACCATCAAAGTAACAAAAGTAATGAGAAAGTTCGCATTCGGCGAAGTTGCTGAATAAGCACAATACTTTTTCATATGAAGTATCTTTAAATGATACTTCGATAACCTTTTTTTAATTATATTCAACATTACTTTTTCTATATTATCAAGTAATTACTACTGAATAGTTTTACGTTTAATGTTATAACTAATCAAAATAGTTTTATGTTGTAACTAATCAAAAAATAGTAGCTATTCAAAATCAAATACAAAATGAATAAAAAATAGATATCAGAAAAGATGAATAATTAAATTCATCTCATCCAAGGAAGCCTTTACGCTCCAACCAGTTAACCTGAGGACGAGTATACTTCCATATAACATCAGCTTTTGAATCCTGGATCTCCCAAGGAGTTGCTATAACGATGTCGCCTTCACGGACCCACATTCTTTTCTTCTTTGAACCAGGAATCCTTCCCATACGGACCACACCATCCATGCATTGCAACCTTACCCTGTTTGCTCCAAGAAGACTTGAAACTGTTGCCAGAACCTCGCCATTCTCTTTGCGTGGAGTCCTAACCCTGACAACTTCCTGTCCATCAGGATTTCCACCCCTTGCATTACTTTTCCTTTTATTACTTCTATAATTAGCCAGATTAATACCTCAGTGCATGTAAAATGTTTTATTCCTACCTTACTCAAAACAAGATATTTACCAAAATGTTGTCTATGGATCTCACAACATTAGAAATATCCAATTTAAATAAAGCAAAATTTGACCAATCTCCGTTACTGTAAATAAAAATTTACTAGTGTAGTATGGCCATTTGATTCTATTTGTATAGATATGCTCAAACTATATAAGATGAATCGTATATTTCAGGGAGTTACCGAATCTTATCCGGTAACGATTATCCCTTACTTTAACTAGTTAAAAGTTACTTTTTTCCAGAAAGCATTAACTTGACAAGTCCGGCGGCAATGTCCATTGAGGTATAATCCTCCTCTGCCATCTTCTCCACCCAATGCATATGCTTTCCAAGGTGACCTGCATCAATAGTTTCCTTTACTTTCTTTGCAAGCATGTTCGCCTTGAAATCCTCAGCATCACTTCTTGTTGGAACCTTCTGGTTCTTTATTTTTGTCTTAGTGTACTTCTGGATGCTCTTAATCTTGTATATCTCCTTGGGAGTTACAAAAGTGAATGCTATTCCAGGCCTTCCTGCACGTCCCGTCCTTCCGATTCTGTGTACATAGGATTCCTCATCCTGTGGCATATCATAATTGAAAACTACTTCGATATTCTCAACATCGATACCACGGGCTGCTACATCAGTTGCAACAAGGGTCTCTATTTCCCCTTTCCTGAAACTTGCCATTACCTTCTCTCTTTGGGTTTGCTTCAGATCACCATGAATTGCGTCAGCAAGAAAACCTCTTGTTTTAAGGAGACTGACAAGTTCATCCACCTTTTTCTTGGTATTACAAAATACAAGAGATGATTTCACATCATAAATATCGATCATCCTGCAAAGGACATCAGGCTTCATATGATGCTTCACTTCAAAGTAGGATTGCTCCATGTTAGGTGCTGTGACAACTTTATGGATTGTCTTGACATGTATTGGATTATTTTGAAACCTTTTAGCTAATTTCATTATTGGAGCAGGCATTGTAGCTGAGAAAAGGATGGTCTGCCTGTCATCAGGAACACTGCTGAGGATGCTTTCAATATCCTCCCTGAATCCCATGTCAAGCATTTCATCAGCTTCATCAAGAACAACCATTTCCACGTTGTTAAGTTTTAATGTCTTGCGCTCGATGTGATCCATGACTCTTCCAGGAGTTCCAATCACTATATGAACACCACTCCTGAGAGCCTTTATCTGCCTGTCGATGTTCTGTCCACCGTACACTGGCAGTATCTTTGCCTTAGTGTATTTTGCAAGCTTGGTCAACTCATCTGCAACCTGATTTGCAAGTTCTCTTGTAGGACATAAAACAAGTACCTGAGTATTTCTGCTGTTAGGAGTTACCATTTCCAGAGCTGGTATCCCAAATGAAGCAGTCTTACCTGTACCGGTCTGCGCCTGACCGATGACATCCTTGCCTTCAAGGATATGAGGAATAGACTGAACCTGTATGGGAGTAGGTTCCTCAAAACCTAGTTCCTCAATTGCTTTTTCGAGATTTCTGGATAACTGAAGGTCTTTAAACGTTGATGATTCCATATTATAGTTCCTGTGATTATGTGGCCATCAATGCAAAACATGGGATGACGTCACATCATCTGGATTTGTTTTCAATTTGGCCCGCTTTAAGAATTAATGTTCCAAATTGTTTTGTAAAGCAAAACAAAAAAGAGCAGTGCTCTTGTAACAGTAGCAACGGCATTAAGCTTGTCGGTGATAATAGGCAAATAACATTATTCCAAACGAATTGATTGTGATATTTTCTCAGCCTTTCTGTAAAGTCGTTTATACTCAGGCGTTTCTATGAGTTCCATGGAAACCATTAAAGTATTCATAGAATCTGCCGCCTGAGAAGCTGATGATACTTGGCCACTTTCTGCTGCCTTTATACCAAGTTTGCCAATCCCATAAACTATATCTTCCACCATTCCGGGGTCTGTCTGCTTATTAATACATGAAAAGCCAATCGAAGCCAGGGAATCTATAACCTTTGAAGCTTCCCTGTTATAATCCTCATCCAAAGCCCCTTGACCAATATCAAAAAGATGGTTGATAACAGTGGACAGTACATCTCGCTGATGCTTCTCTGATGCAACTATACCAATCTGTTCAAGGGATGATGATGCCTGCAATACAGAATTACCAGGATCATTCTTTTCCAACTCTTTCCATAGGATCTCAAGGTTCCTTATCACAATAAATGTAGCATCTTCATCAGCATGATTTAAGGTGAACTTCCCAAACCTTGCAAGACGGGAAAAAATATAGTTTGCAATTGTTTTTTGTTCTGTGATTTCAAGATTACTGTTTGTGAATATCTCTTTGGTACGTTTACCTATGATATTTAGTCCGTTCCTTGTTGTTTCAAAATCATGTTTTAACAATGAACTACTGATTATATCGATAATTGGTTGTATGGGATCTTTTTCCAGAGTTCTGTCGGCATCTGAACTTATAGCTGTTGTTATATTCTTTGCATTCAGTTTCATTGCCTGCATATTTAGCAATGTTGAAGGCTTGAGCATGTTAAGTGTTCTTAACAGGTATGGGAACAATACTAAGAAAGAGTAAACACCTGAGTGAAATGCAAATGCTATTCTGAGCTGCATTTGACCTGTGCTCTTATCAGGTATGGATTTTAGAACGAACAAACAATAGATCATGGATACAATATAAATTACCATGAGAATCCAGAAATCCGGATTATATACTTTGAGAAGATCGATCATCCTCACAGAGTAAGAACCCGAAGCAAGTTCCACTGCCACCAGGCTCAGTGTGACAATTATAGCCATTATAGCTGCTTCACTCTGTATCAAGGCACTTATCATATAGCGTGCACTCGTCATATCATAAATGGGAGGTCCAAAAACCAGAATTATGTAGTGAAATATTACAAAACTGAATACGAACAGAAGAATGTAAAGAATGATCCGTGAAAACCACAGACGCAATACACCCAAAGAAATGTTTTCAGTATTTATTTTAGTTAGTAGCATTTTTAACTTCAGCTTAATTTCAATAAGATATTTGTGATCTAATCCAATATCATCAAAGATGATGGCACATTGTATATTAAGTTTATTTGTAACTATTCAGCCTACCACAATTAGCCTATTGATACTGATTTAATCAAAACGGAGATGTTTGCTCACTAACAACCTAAGAATCAAAAAAGCAATCAATGGCAACAATCAAAATTAATGATCCTAATAAAATGTAGGTCTCAACTTTTTGTCAAGATTGCTATTGATAGTGTTTTTATCAGGCTGAATAGTTACGTTTATTTTATGAACTTATGTAGTTTGGGGTTTACTTTTACGCCAATTATTTATAAGTGAATGACAGTGCATTTTATAGGAGTATAACTTACACTGAGTCCAATGCATGCAGACGAAGTTATACTTTGATGAAAAGACTATGGAGGTAGTTTATGGCTGAGTGGATATTTGCTATAGAAGAAGATAAATTAAAAGAAGAAAAAATAAAGGTCATCAAAACAGGGAATAAACAAATAGCCCTGATAAAGAAGGAAAACAAAGTATATGCAATTTCAAACGAATGTCCACATGAAGGATGTCCCCTTAAGAACGGGAGCCTAGAAGATTATACACTCAAATGTGCATGCCATAACTGGGGCTTTGACATTCGCACCGGAGAGAATATTGATACAGGCGAGTATATAGACATGGATGATCCAAAGGTTGAAACTTTTGAAGTACAAGTTGAAGACGGAAACATATCCATCTTTGTATGATTATTCTTTTTTATTCTTTTTGAAATACAAAGAAAACATAACCATATTCATTTGAATACTGCCTGAAAAGTTCTATTTCTTTTCTGGAGAACTCAATTATAGATTCAGCTTCAGTATTACCTTTGAACTTATCTTCTATTGAATCAAGTCTTTTCTCCAGAGGAACATAGTAATCATCCCACCAGGCAGATGCCGGTACCTTGAACTGGTCAATAATAGTATACCCAGCAGCTTCAATTCTGTTTTCGTTTTGTGGAATTGTCGCTATATCGGGATAACATTCATTCCAGAACTGAAAAACTTCCTCTGAAGGAGATTCTGTGAACCAGGCTGCCTCTGTAAGCGCCATGAAACCACCTTCTTTCAGGAAATGTTTCCAGTAATCAAGTCCTTTTTCAAAACCCATGACAAAAATAGCACCTTCAGACCAGATTATATCAAATTCATTAGCACCAAACGGCAAGTCTTCCATGGAGGTACACACAGTGGATATCCTGTCAGCAACTCCTTCAGCTACCGCCTTTTCCATAAGACTGTCAAGATATGGCTGGTAAACATCAACTGCAGTAATATGACAGTTACCACAAATCTTTGCAAGATGAATGGTCTGCATCCCTGCACCGCAGCCTATATCCAGAATTTTTACATCTGCCGGAAGAGGTGAAAGCATGCTAAAGGCTTTTTCCGTACATTTATTGCTACCGGGGCCCTGCCTGGGCAAGCCATAAAATATTTCAAAAATTGGCGATTCGATCATGAAAGGACATTGTACTTACTGATTATAATTTTTTGTGGTCCCCATATTTTAAAAGCACCTGATGTTGACGGAGATTGATGTTAAGAGAAGAGAAAAAAAGATTAAGAATAGTTGTGAAAAAAACACCAAAGATAGAAATAGAGTGAATATATCCTGATTATAAGGAGAAAATCAAGGGGGACTTTAATGAAAAGAACAATTATAATATTTCTTCTGGCACTTGCTATTCTCAGCGCAGGATGCACAGAAGAGAAAAATGGCACACCAGACATCTCTGATAACGCAGTCATTACACACCTGACATACGGCGCTTTCACTTTACAGGAAATGGCAGTACAGGAACTTATTGTTAATTCCACGGCTGTAAATTTTAGCTATTACAACTATGAAAATGACTTGACATCCAGATACATAAAACCTATTGATGAAGAAACACGCAACAATCTGCTTGAACTCTTCAGGGATAATGAATTCGCTGAAATGAACGAACTCTACGAACCACAGGAAGGACAGCCAATTGTTGCTGACACCGGAACAGTAGAAATTACAGTTACACAGGAAGGAATGACTAAGACCATAAAAGTTGACCCTTATTTCCATGAATACATGCCTGATGGTCTCAGGGAAATAGATGAAGCTCTGGTTCAATTAAGGCGCTATGCAATTGCAATCCCTGAAAATGATGCAATAATTATTGCTGAAGAATGGATCATGAATTCACCAACTTACAATTTTGACGGCTCAGACCTCTCTTTAACAGACTACCAGTACAATGTGGAAGAGCCTGAATTACACGTCCTCATTTACACATTTATAAGCAGCCATGGTGGCTACGGGAACAGATCAGACCAGATGGTCGCACCGGTCATCACCAACCATACTGTCGAGATAAGATTATACAACGAAATTATCGAATCAGCAATAATTGATGATGTATGGGATGAAATGAACCTGAATATGCTGGAAAAGCTTGTTGAGATGAACTCGGAGCAAATGTTTTGCAGTCAACCACCATGGCAGCTCTGGTACGGCGAAGGAAATATCAATTTCCTGATGGAACCCACCGAGGAAGAACTTGCAATCGCATACTTTGGCACCGCTCATGATGTACAGATTTCAGATTTCAGTTATGTGAATTTGAAGGACGGTATGTGCCATTATAGCTTGAAAGTAAAAGAAAATGATATTGGAACAATGGAATCTCTTGGATGGCAGGAAAATTAAAAAACAATGCTCCCTCCATACCTTATTTTAGCATTCAGTATTTTTTTATTTTAGTTTAATATATCCTGCTCGGATAGAACTTAAATATATTCTGAATTGTGACGGTAGTAGTATCCCAAGTTTGACAGTTTTCACGAACCCATATCAAAACTATAAATACTATCTTTCTTAATGTTATTATGGGGATATGAATGCAATTCAGAGAACTCTCTGATGAGCAATGGAAGTTTATTAGGCCACACTTACCTCCACAACCAATAACCGGAAGAGAGAGAGCTGATGACCGTAAGGTCATCAATGGTATTCTCTTTGTTCTGATAACAGGTTGCAGATGGGGGGATATGCCAGTTAATTATGGTTCCCAGGCAACTGCTTGGAGAAGACTCAAAAGGTGGTCTGAGGAAGGAATATGGACTATGATAATGGAATCCCTTCGGGATTCCGCTTACCAAAAAGGTAAGTTCACCATGGATGTCGTATGTGTTGATAGCAGTTTCATTGAAACTAAAAAAGGGGAGAAGATTCCGCATACAACAGTCACAAAAAAAGGAACGGCATAAAGATCCATGTTTGTGTAAGTTGCGAAGTTTTTCCTTTGACAATACAGATTGCTTCTGGAAAAGAGCATGATAGTCAGCATTTCATCGAGGTCATGGAAAGTATCAGGGTCAAGACGGATGGAAGACTAGGAACAAGACCATCAGAAGTGCTTGCTGATTCTACTTATGATAATGTTGTAATCAGAAAATACTTGAGATCAAGAGCGATCAAAAGTAACATTCCTGTAAATATCAGGAATGAGAAAAATAGAAAAAGAGGAAGGCCCACAAGGTTCGAGTATGAGTCATACCATAAAAGAGGAACAATAGAACGATTTTTTGCATGGTTGAAGATGGGTTTCAGAAGAATAGCAAGTAGATATGAAAGGCTTAATGTTGTTTTCAAGGGGCTACTGGATATTGCATGTTTTCTACTATGTTGAAATAAAGTTCAAGAGACGTTTTGAGATAAGTTCTATACTAAAATTATCTGTGAGCTTATAGCTCACAAGAGATTTTAACAGGTCGTTAATGTCAATTCCATTCTGTTTGTGTTTACAAAAAACAGTGGAAAGATCAAGTAGATCGTAAAATTGATTTACAGCCAGGATAGTTCCGATAGGAAAGCATATATTCTCATTTGGAATAATCTCATCTGTTCTTAGTTTTTGTTGCATGTTTGTCGACTACAACAAAGCTAAGAACACTTTTATTAATTTTGACTGCCAAACTTGAAATATATGGTGTTGAAGGATGGCTTTAATTGAATGTCATCTGTTTTAATCGTAAAAATAAACCAAAACCACGCTTTGCGTGGCAGGAATCTAAAATGAACTAAATTGGTTGCCAGAAAAAAGTTTGTTTTTATTCCTGTGCAGTAGTAACTATTCAGCCTGATAAAAACGCTATCAATAACAATCTTGACAAAAAGTTGAAACGTAAATTTCATTAGGATCATTTATTTTGATTGTTGCTATTGATTGCTTTTTTGATTGTTAGATTGTTAGTGAGCAGACATCTCTATTTCGATGAAATCAGTACCAATAGGCAAATCGTGCCAGGCTGAATAGTTACGTGCAGTAATAATGACATCTTCTCCAAGTACTCTTCTTTGTGCTTCACGTTTTGCGACTTCAATGAATTCTTCATTAGCACTTTTCTTTCCGTTCACCCATTTATCCATAACAACACATGTGACAAGGTCTCCGGTAACATTAACCGCAGTACGGCTCATATCAAGGATCCTGTCAACTCCGATAATAAGTGCAATACCAGCAGTGGGTATTCCTACACTGCTCAGTATCAGGGCAAGGATTACAATACCTACTCCTGGCGTAGATGGTGTACCTATTGAGGCTCCAACTACAGTTATCATTATCAGCACCAATTCACCGAAGCCAAGATCTATTCCAAATACCTGCGCAAGGAAAACAGCTGCTATGCTCTGGTAAAGAGCTGTACCATTCATATTTATTGTAGCGCCAAGGGGAATAACGAATTGGGATATAGACGGCCTGACGCCTATTTTTTCCTCAGCCGTTTTTATTGAAAGTGGCATAACAGCAGCAGAACTGGATGTGGAAAATGCGAGTAATAATACATCTCTTATTGATCTCATAAAATTCAACGGATTTTTTCCCGTTACTATCAGGATGACCATCATATAGAATATGAGCATAATTAACAGTCCCAACAGTACCGTACCTACATAGACCAGCATCCCCATTAATGCATCAAGTCCGAGATTGATTGTAAATTTGCTAATCAGTCCGAAAACAGCAATTGGGGCCAGTGCCATGCTCCATTTGACAACTGTCATACTTACTTCCTGCAAAGAACCTAATAACTCTAACATTGGTTTTGATTGCACAGGTGACATAGAAACAAGAGCCACACCTATAATCACAGAGAACAGGACTACCTGAAGCATATCTCCGGTTGCAAGTGATCCCAATGGATTGGTTGGTACAATGGTAGTTATCATGCTAGGAAGTTCAGAAACACCAGGTGTGATCATTTCATTTTGTTCCATCTGTGTTGTATCTGACATCATTGTATCCTGGACAAGCTCGCTGCTGATGTAAGTTCCAGGATTTATTGTTAATGCAAGAGTAAGCCCTACAAGTATTGCAAGTGCAGTGGTAACGAGAAAAAAGGCAACTGTACGAAGTCCTATTTTTTTGAGTTGTTGCATATCTTCGCCAGATGCAATTCCCCTTATAATGGATGCAAAAACAAGTGGTACAACAATCATCTGGAGAAGTGCAAGGAATATATATCCAGGTAATGCCAGCCATTCACCAATGGTGTACGATATTTCCTTGCTCAAAATACCAGTGGAAGGCCCAAGTATAAGTCCTGTAACGATTCCCAGCATCATTCCTATGAGAATCTTTAACCAGAGTCTACTTTTTACAAGTTCATGCAGATGATGATTCAAATGTTTTAATGAACGCGGATGGATAAGTGTAAGGTGATCTGGTAATTTATACCTGCTTGACATAGCAGTAAATTAAACTCAATCTTTAAATGGGTTTACGTTTTGTTCCAAAGAGTAAAATAAATTTTTCTTATTTTCTTCGGAGTATACTTTCATCTATTGGATAGTATTCTGTGGCTGAGCTAATAAGTTCCGCTGCTGTATTCCTTTCAAAAGAATGAACTTCAACACGTACTCCACAGGCTTTAAGGTGATTTACAAGAGCTGTGAAATCTCCATCACCACTGACAATCACAACAGTATCTACCTTTTCAGATATGGCTATTGCATCAATGGCTATTCCCATATCCCAATCACCTTTAGTTGATCCATCTGGTCTTATTTTGAGTTGTTTGGATCTTAGTTCCCATCCAAAGTTTCTTAAATGGTATTTGAATCCTGACTGATCAATGTCTTCTGTTTCGACCAGATAAGCAATTGCTCTTACAAGTTGTCTGCCTTTCAGTACCGTGGCAAGCAATTTTTCGTAATCCAAGCGACTGTCAGAATAATTATTTCTTGCAGAATAGAACATGTTCTGTACGTCAGCAAATACGGCAAGTCTCTGGCTTCTGAATATATTTTCGTCATCGTAATCTGTATTGACCATAGTTTGCTTCTCCATCAGAAATTCTGTATGTTATCCTATATATCGTAATCCTATCTAAAAGTATAGTTGCTCTTATTTGTTGCAGTGAACATTTAAATTGGGAAGGCATTTATGCCATTTGAACTTTATACCTTTATTATCTTTACTTTTCAGGAGGAATAACATGGGATTGTTCAACAGGATGGGAACAGTAGTCAAATCAAAAATGAATAAATTAATGGATCGAGTGGAAGATCCCCGGGAAACACTTGATTATTCTTATGAGAAGCAACTGGAAATGTTACAGGGTGTAAAAAGAGGTGTTGCAGAAGTAACAACATCAAAAAAGAGACTTCAGTTGCAGCGATCAAAATTGTCACAGAGCATTGAGAAACTTGATGGGCAGGCAAAGGAAGCTATACAGGCTGACAGAGAAGATCTGGCACGTATGGCTCTTGAAAGGAAGAGTGCTCTTGCAATACAGGTCCAGGGTCTTGACCAGCAGATAGCTGACATTGAAAAAGAACAAGAAAAACTTGTTGCAGCCGAGAAGCGCCTTTCGACCAAAGTAGAAGTTTTCAGGACAAAGAAGGAAACCATCAAAGCCCAGTATTCTTCAGCTGAAGCTCAAGTCAAGATAAATGAATCCGTGTCAGGTATAAGTGAAGAAATGGCTGACGTGGGTATGGCAATAGAAAGAGCTGAGAATAAAACTGACCAGATGAAAGCTCGTGCATCTGCACTTGATGAGCTCATAGAAGTGGGTACACTCGATGATCTTACAAGCAGCGGCGATGATATTGACAGGGAACTTGCAAAGATAAATGCCAATTCAAGTGTCGACCTTGAAATTGAGAAACTTAAAAAGGAGGCAGGTAAATGATCATTAGAATAGTTAGTGAAGGCCAGTATGAAGTACCGAGCAGTCTTTTCGATGAGCTGAATGTGATTGATAATGAAATAGTGGAACTCGTATCTAAAGGAAACGAAGAAGAATACGGGGTAAAACTCTCAAAGCTCATTGATATGATAAAAACTAATGGAAAGCAGCTTGATGATTCTGATATTGTGGAATCCAATATTATTGTACCACCAGGCGACCTGACATTCGAGGAAGCAAAGGAAATCTTTACAGGTGTCGGGGTATTTGAAGATTGAAATCAATGGTTTAAATGGTATTGATCTAACTCATGGTTTATGACCTAAAAAGGCATACTCCAGAGAGGGTACCATTTTCCCACTTCTTTTTCGATTGGTAGTTCCTTTTCCATCAAAGATTTGAGCCTTAGTTCCATTGGATTATCTCTTTTGCTCTTTCCCGTGGGAACGAAAGGATAGTAATTTCCTTGTTTGAAGTTATATATCCAGTAAACAGGTCCATTACTTTCAAACCTATAAACTGCACACAATATCTGTTCCCCGAAATTCTGTTCTATAAGGGTCTGGGATATCATATGTATGTTAGTTACAAGGTCTTCAAAGTCCTTGTCTTTCAATATCACCCACAGAAAATTGTATTCATCCTTTTGAATGTTGTAATCTGTTCCTGTTTCTTTGGTACTGAACTTAAGAAGCTGTTCTATTTCTTCCCTTGTATTTTCGTATTTTGACATGCCCATAGATTTGAAACATATCCCTGCTACTGCAGAAGGTTTCAGATTCAGGTTTAGTTCGAGGGTTATGACTGCAGTTGATATGGCAAAAAGCCTGTCCGTTTTTGCTTCAGGCACTTTGCTTCTTCCAAGCACAGAATTGAACATATCACGAAAACCCATCAGAGTTCAATCTCCCTCTGTATCTTTTCAAGTGCTTCAATCCTTTTTTCCATGGATGGATGAGTTGATATCAGATTCATCATAGAACCGGATACTGCAGGTATTATGAAAAAGGCATTCATACCTTCGACCTTACGCAGGTCTTCAGTAGGCACGTTTGCCATTGTTCCACTTATTTTTCTTAGTGCAGAGATAAGGTTCACAGGGTTTCCTGTTATGGCTGCTGACCCTCTGTCTGCTGCAAATTCCCTGTACCTTGAAAGAGCACGAATAAGAAGAAAACTAATGATCCATACCAATATTGAAACGATCCAAATGGCTACCAGACCACCATTTGAATTCCTGCGACCGCCTCCAAAACCACCAAAATAGAAACTGTATCTTACAATATAGAATGCCAGAGTTGAGATAAAACTCGCGATTGTCAATATTGCCATGTCCCTATTTTTCACATGGCTAAGTTCATGTGCAAGCACTGCTTCCAGTTCTCCCTGGTCAAGCTTGCGCATCAGGCCAGTGGTTACAGCAACAACAGCATTCTTAGGACCTCTTCCCGTTGCAAAGGCATTGGGTACTGAGGTGTCTACAATTGCGACCTTTGGTTTTGGCAGGCCAGCGATAACACATAGTCTGGTAATTGTTTCATGAAGCTTTGGTTCTTCTGATTCTGAAACAACTCTAGCTTTCATTGTCCAGAGGACCAGCTTATCCGAGTAATAGTATTGTGCTCCCATGAACAATGCGATGAACAGGAGCATGAATGTTTGGGGTGTACCCATGGACACAAGGAAAACCAGGAAACCAAGATAAACTGCCGCTAGCAGGAACATCGTCAGTATCATTCTTCCTTCCAGTCCGATATCTTTTTTCCACTCTACCATTTCAATGCCTCTTATTGGTAATTCAATCTAACTTATATATCATCTAAACGGAGTAATCCTTTTTGCCAGTCATTGATTATTTTGACGGCAGCTCTGGTTTCATCAATTTTGCCCTTTTTCTTCAGGAAATTACTTTGTAATCCTATCATTTCAAGTATGTCATAGGAATTCTCATCTCCGATGCTTACTTTGTAAAATGATTCAAGCGTTTCTTTGTCTTCAACGACTAGTTTCTCGATAATCCTTAGTGCTACTCCTATAGGGTCTTTCAGGTGAGTTGAGTCTTTTATTCCCAGTAGTCCCTGTATGTATTCATCACGTTCATCCAGGGGAAAAACGCCAGGTGTATCCAGAAATACAATTCGTGAGCCTGCGTTGATTATTTGTACACCTTTTGTATGCCCGGAGATTGATGATGTTGGAGCTTTACCTCTTCCGACAACGCTGTTGATAACCGAGGATTTTCCGGTGTTAGGGTATCCTATACAACCAACTTTTATGTTCCGGTCCTGTATATCTGCAACTTCCAGTATTTTAAATCTCAACATTGTGGTCCCATATTTCTCTTTTGAGGACACAAAAATAGTAGGTGCTATTTTTGCCATGCGGGATTTTGCCTTTTCAAGTTTATCCTTTGATACAAGGTCACATTTATTGAGTACTATGATGAACGGTTTATTGAGACGTCCAAGATCGTGTTCTATCTCACTATTCCTGGTATCATCGGGAAAACGGGCATCAACTACTTCCAGAAGGACGTCTGATTTCTTAATGACATCCTTCACTATCATTTTTTGGCTTGCCATGATTTATTCTCTGTTCAGAAAAGTGATATGATTCTGCATGTTCATACTCTTTGAAAGGATATAGTTTCTTTGATTCAATGTTTGAATGCAATGTAATGATTAAATTTCCAATTTATTTTTGATGATTTTATAATCAAACCCAACTTTGACAATTCAATTTTTTAACATTATGGCTGAACTTGCAACATCATACGGCCAATGCACTGAAAAAGGTATGAATTCCATGATAGCGACGGTTCTTAGCTCTTTGATATTTGCTCAGTTGCTTGCTAATTTGCTTTGAGTTCCTTTTGGATTTGGAATAACCGGCGTATGGTAGGATATTATCACAGGACATCTAATAGGTTCATTGATACATTTCATTAAAAAATCGTATAAAAGTACCTGGAAATCCTTAAGTATTATAAACTATTCTTGAACCATAGAATTGCTTGTTTATTTGTAAGATTCAGTCAGGTAAATCTAATACAAAAACGAGTAATAGCGTAACAATTAATACCTTTGTAGTATTTTGCTGACGGGTTAAAAGAAAGCGCTTATATGTTTTTTAAAAATAGATTATGATGCCATCTGATAAACCCCGTATTCTTGTTGTGGACGATGAGCCACTGAACGTTGAGTTGCTTCAGGCTTACCTCAAATCGGATTATGATGTCTTGTTCGCGTATAATGGGTACGATGCGTTGGACATTGTTTCCAGAGAAATGCCTGATCTTGTACTTCTTGATGTAATGATGCCTGATATTAGCGGTTATAGTGTTTGCGAGCGCATAAAGAGCTCGGAAATTACTCAATTCATACCTGTTGTTCTGGTTACTGCTTTGTCTGCAAGGGATGAACGTTTAAGGGGTATAGAGGTCAATGCAGATGATTTTCTCATAAAGCCTGTTGACAGGCTTGAACTTAAAATGAGGGTGAATTCTTTACTTCGTATAAAAGCCCTTCATGATAACCTGATAAGAGAACGTGATCAGGCCCAAAATTACCTTGATGTAGCGGCAGTTCTGATGATGGTTCTCAATCTAGAACAGAATGTCTCTCTCATAAACAAGATGGGTCTTGATATACTGGGTTACGCTAATGAGGAAGAAGTTATTGGGCAAAACTTGCTTCATTATTTTATTCCAGAGGCATCGAAGCCGGAAATGGAAAAGCATATTTCAGGTACGTTGCATAAAGCTGGGTCTGATATTAGCTACTATGAATGTCCTGTGATTACAAAACAGAATGAACAACGTATAATATCCTGGTACTCTAAATCCCTTATGGATGAAAATGGTCATATAATAGGAGTTCTTTGCTCTGGCATGGATATTACGACGCAAAAAAAAGCTGCGGAGGAACTTAGAATACAGACACGTGCTATGGAAGCCTCTATAGATGGGATGGCTATCATGGACGAAAAAGGTACTTTTACATATGTAAATAATGCGCTTGTGCATATCTTTGGATATGATAGTCCTGATGAATTCATAGGGGAAAAATGGCATGTTCTTTACAATGATCCTGAAATAGAAATCTTCTCAAATATTATCCTGTCCGAGTTCAGCTTAAAGGGTAAATGGAAAGGCGAATTGCTTGGAAAGAAGAAAGATGGAAGTAGTTTTTTTCATGAAGCCTCTCTTACGGCTCTTGATAAAGGGCTAATCTCTGTTGTAAGGGATATATCCGAACGCAAAGAAGTTGAATCTCAGTTGAATCAATATGCATTACAACTCAAGAGTTCAAATGAGCTTAAAGATCTGTTTACAGATATGCTTCGTCATGATCTCTTAAATCCAGCAGGTGTGATAAAAGGGTTCAATGATATGCTTTTACAGGAAGAGGTCGATAAAAGTAAGAGGTACAAGCTTCAACTGATTGAGAAAAATGTGTCACGTCTTATAGAAATGATTGAATCAGCTGCAAAACTTGCAATGCTTGAGGATATCAACGATTTGGCATTCAAATATGTGAATCTTGCAAGTATCATCCGTAATGTGGTTCAGGACTTTGAACCGCAACTTATGGAAAAGAACATAACGCTTGATCTTAAGCTAGGCCAATCACATCCAGCTATGGTGAATTCTCTCATTGAAGGGGTATTTATCAATTTTATTTCCAATGCAATAAAATATGGTCCTTCTGACAGTGTTGTGTCAGTTGAAGTGCAGGACCTCGCTGATGAATGGAAGGTGCTGGTTTCTGATTTGGGAGAAGGAATACCTGATAAGGACAAGGATTTAGTCTTCAATCGTTTCAAACGCCTTGGTGAAAAGAAAAAAGTTGTCAAGGGTTCAGGTCTTGGTCTTGCAATTGCTCAAAGGATTATCGAATTGCACGGTGGTAAAATAGGTATTAGTGATAATCCTGAAGGGAAAGGCAGTGTATTCTGGGCAACAGTCAAGAAAGCATAAGGTCTTATTTTCCAATATCCTCATACCAGATGTCCGGCTTTTCACGAATGAATTCTTTCATAATTTCCTTACATTCTGCTATGTCAAGATCGATAACTTCGACACCGTGCTCTTTCATAAAGTCGGAAGCTCCTTCAAAAGTATCCGATTCACCTGCAATGACTTTCTTAATTCCAAATTGTACTATTGCTCCTGCACAAAGGTAACATGGCATTAGTGTTGAATAAATAATTGTATCGTCGTATTTCCCTATTCTTCCTGCACTACGGATGCAGTCTATCTCAGCATGAGCCAGAGGGTCATTATGTTGGACTCTTCTATTGTGTCCTTTGCCGATGATATCTCCATCTCTGACAAGAACAGACCCAATGGGGATTCCTCCTTCTTTTAGTCCGCTTTTTGCCTCTTCTATAGCAGCTTGCATAAAATCGTCCATAATTATTCTCCTGAGGTTGTAATATAAGCAAGTGCTAATATATTCACAGTTGGATATATTTTTTGTTATTACCCAAGTTTGACAGTTATCACTTTTAATTGAAGAGAATGTCTTAGCTTTCAATCCAAATATTTCGTTTTTTTGTCAGGAAAACCTATTTGACAGTTTATACAATTTCATACCAGTTACTACGATTTTACCCATTTTTTCCTTATAATCAGTTAATTTATGGGGTCAAAGTTAGCGTTAATATAGTTTTTTGCCTGACTTTTGAGGAAATCCACGGTAACTACCAAATTCAATAAGCTTTTTTTAATGAATTTTGTGGACTTATGTTTGAGTTCATTGAACTCATATCACATCAGCGATATGAATAATTGTGCAATGAACCCAATAATTATAGTGCCATAAAGACTAGCATCAGACCATACTCCAATGGTTTAATCTCAATCTCATTCTTTGGAGAATTGATGATCTTCTCAATAGAATCCTTTTACCTATATGTTTGTAGAGCTTCTTTAAGTGTCAAATTATACTCGATTTCAGGCAGAAAAATACCTCTCTACCAGAAATAAAATTTTCTTTAAGAAGTTTGATATCTTCCTGCTCACCAAGATCCACCAACTTAGTCTGTAATAAATAAACAACATCAACAAGGTCATTATTGATCCTGAATATCTTAAGCAATTTTTATTTTTATCAATCAAATTTTGTATCTGTTTTGCCTCTTCTATCTGCCTCATAATTTTTCTCGCCCTTGATTCAAGTTGCTCTTTCTGAAGCTTTCTGAAAAATATAGGTGATTTATACTGCTTGGTTTAACAATTTTCAGGCCATATATACTATCTTTAGGATTAACTATCTCAACAGGATAACTTCTGAACTTTGCTATTATCTTGTCATCGCTGGTATTGAGTTTCCTTGCAGTCAGATACTGCATTTTATCTGTCATTATCAGGCCAATGTTATCTGTGCTGTTAGCTCCTTTATCAAAAATAACAAGTGAACCTTCCCTTAATCTTGTGTTCACTTGAAAACAAATTTCCTCAAAATATGCCTGGTCAGGCACATTTCCCTTTTGGACAATGATTTCTATAGGCTCATTAATAGGGGATGCAAGTTCAGAAACACCTAAATTAATCTGTTTCTTGTCGGGTCTGTGATCTCTACTATACCCATTTTTTCCAAGTGGGGATTTATTTCCACAAAGGACGATGCTCGTCCAGTCTATGTTTATATTCGTGTGCTCAAATTCATATCGAGCAAATAATCTATCCTGAATATCGGAAATAATCGTTTCACGATTATTCCCTAGAGTTTCAAGAACTCTGTAAAGTGTCCTTTCACTGAATTCAGGAAGGTTGAAAATATCAAGAACCTCATTACGGTTAATCCATTGATGAGCTTTTCTTATACTAAAATTATCTGTGAGCTTATAGCTCACAAGAGATTTTAACAGGCCGTTAATGTCAATTCCATTCTGTTTGTGTTTACAAAAAACAGTTGATAGATCAAGGACATCATAAAGTTCATTTACAGTCAGAATGGTTCCGATAGAAAAGCATATATTCTCATTAGAGATAACCCCATATGTTCTTAGTTTTGTTTGCATTTTTGTCGATATAAACAAAATTAAGAGCACATTTATTACTTTTTACTGTCAAACTTGGATAGTATCATATTTGAATTTGCACCATCACAGTTATAGTGAGTTTTACCGTGTACTTTTGTGTACACTAATTAAAGTAATGCACAAGGAATTCGAGCCTATGTACACGAGAAATTCAAGAAAAATAGCAAAATAAAGTGAGATTGAAAGTGTCAAAGGCTTTACAGGGGAAGTTTCGATACACATGCCATAATTATGAAGGTTGTGGAGGTTGGAGGTAGAATTGATGGCGTAGTGACCCCGTTTTTTTCTGTAAAGCCTATGATTTTTATTGTGGAGTTAAGTGTGAATTGATAATTGTGATATGGTAAAAATATAAAGAAAGAAGTTTTCCGAAGTAAAAAAGTATAAATATGGAAGTTTGCGTTTACTTATATAGTGATTAAAGTGGAATTATCTGAATTGAAAAACGATACAACAATGGATATTTGGAATGTTAACATTGAACCAGCTCCCAAATATTGGAAGGTCTGTTTGGTTGCAATGAAGCATTATACAGATTATGCCAAAATGACCCCTAACGAAATACTTGAATCAGCAGAAAAAGAGGTAGAAGATGGGCTAAAAATGAGAAATCGGAAGATAAATGTAATGCTTCCTAAATTCAAAGAATATCTTGAAAATGCAAATGGACGCAATGGTAAACTAAAACCATCAACAATCAATACATACCTGAAATGCATTCGCTCCTTTTATGAATACCATGATATTCAATTACCAAAAAAATCTAGGACTAAAAAATCAAAACAACAAAATAATACAACAAAATTAAAAGCACCGGAATTAGAAGAAATACAGCAAGCTCTTACAGTATGTGACCTTCAGGATAGGGCAATAATATTATGTGGTCTTAGTTCAGGCATGGGTGCAAGTGAAATCACGTCATTGAAGTTACAGACTTACTACGATGGATATGACTCGGAAACCTTGATAACAACTATAGATACACGGAGGGAAAAGACTGATAAAAGTTTCATTACTTTTTTATCGCCAGAGGCAACAAGAGCAGTTGACGAATACCTAAGATGGCGCGATACGCTACTACCTACAACAATTAAGTCACTCATAAATACAAAGCATAAGCAACGTACGACTCCTGATAGCTACCTTTTTATTGGTAAACAAATCTCTAATGCATATGAAACTGGTAACAAGGAAAAAGGCATAAAAGCGGGCGATGAAGAAATTAGGCGCATATTACCTGATACACTTGTAAAAAGATACGAAAAAATATCCAATAGCTCTGGATTAGACACCAAAAAAGGTGAAATAAATCAAATCCGGTCACACAATATGCGAACCCATTTTAATACAACGATGAAAAGTGCAGGTTTTGACTCTGAGATGGTTGAGTTTTTCATGGGTCACACTTTAGGTGGTGCGAAAGATGCTTATTTTTCCCCAGAATTACTCACTGATATACAAATTCAGGAGTTGAAAAACCAATATTCCAAATTTGTACCGCATTTGATTGTCCAGAAGGAACTTGTTGTTGCAGATTCTAAGGACTACCAGGAACTTGAAGAAGAAGTCCAAAAATTGAAAGCTCAGAATGCGCAACACAAGGTCGAGCGCTATGAACTTGAAACATTGCGAAAAGATGGGGATGCGAAGTACGAAAAGCTTCATGGTATGGTCACTAACGTAGCTCAATCATCTCAACACTATCGTATGGCATTGGAAGAAATAATGGAATTGGTACCGGATGAACACAAGGATAAGGTGAAGGAGATACAAAAACGCACACTTCAAGAAGCCTTCAATGATTAATCCGGTTCGTCTGACCCCGGATGAAATTGTTGAATATGATGTTTAAAAGAGACACTAGACCCTTATTCCTATTTTTAGTTTTATCTTACAACTTCATCAATTTGCAAAACGAGAATAATTGAGTATTTTCTTTAACCTAACTTTGACAGTCTGAATTTATAAAAGTGTTCTTAGTTTTAGTTGAATCGATCAAAATGCAACGAAAACTAAGAACATATGAAATCACTCCTAATAAGAATATATGCTTTCCATCGGAACAATTCTTGCTGTAAACCCTGCATCAATCCTAGAGACTGAATTAGTTCATGATAGTACAAGTAATTTTCGAAATAAGGCGTTTCAATGCTTCAATCTACAAAAAAACAGATTTTTAGAATTTGATTTCTTAAAAAATCCTTTAGCGTATGTAAGTTTTGATTTAATGGCCTTAAGGTCTATGTATTTATAAAAAATGGTATACGTTATGACTATAAAATAGGATTTAAATTAAAACCGGCATATCTCGAGGACATAATAAAAAGACTATTAAGGTTTTAACGTATGTGGGTTTTTCGTTCTCAATAATTTTCGGCATGCTGCAAACAACCAGACTAAAAAGCAAATACGCTAAAGGTGTTTTTTACTGCAGCATTGAATTAGATGCTACCATACCTTAGCATAATTGCTAACTTATGAAATATCCCTCCCGTTAGAAAAATGGGTTTTGTTGCCTGTCACATGATCGCCTGATAAGATGATTTTGAATTGATGAATACTAAGCACCGCTTCCTTTTCTTCCTCGGCTGCCGCTATGCTCCATGTTGCCAGCTCCTAAACAGGATTCTTGACAAGTTTAAGAGACCTGGTCTATACTCCGCTGACCCAATTACCCTCTATTGACTTTACAGGAGTAGATAGAAAATGAATGCGAGTTGTATGGAATCTCAGTCTGTTTTCATTGTTCATCGATGAAAAACGGATTGCACAGGAAATAATCAATTTACCTCAAAAGATAGCTGAGGAATGGGGAATTGATAGGAAGACTTTCCAGACAACAAAGAAAACCATAGGAGAGGCTTTGATAATGGGTGAAAAGATTAATTTATTCACTCCAGCAAGGAAGAGATTGGTTGAGAGGCTATACGTGTAACAAGCAATCCTTTATTACTTTTTTATTCCAAAGGCTGCTAAAACAGATGTCACAAGAACCACTATAACAACAGCATATATAACTACTTCTATAAACGTTTCAACTATGAATGAAGTGATTTTGTCTACAAGATTATAGAAGGATAATAACAACCACCCTGCAAATCCATGACCTGTATTTTCAGCATAAGTGCCAGCTACTAAAATCCATATAAAAGCCGCTGATGGAACTGCCAACATGATGAATGATTGCAAGAAACCTATGGGGTCATCAAGTAGGTTTGCTCGTGAATCTGTGAAGAATTTATCTTTTGCCATAATCATTGGTTAGAAGTTTTGTAAGCAATCAATAAACATCCTATTAATTTGTCCTTTATTAGTCTACCAAATATCCACCATTTCTACATGTTCATGTGGTTTTCTTTTGGATTTATTCTTAATTATATTCCCGTTTTTTATCACATCATTGGTATAAGCTGTAAGTATATTCATTTTGTCAAGAGTCTCAACTACTTTTTTATTTGGATGAGGATCTTTTTGCCTTCCAAAGATTCCATTTTTATGAGAGATTATAACTATTTCAGGGGAAAGACGTTTCAAAACATCTTTGTCTAAGCTGTTTTTACTTCCATGATGAGGAAACTTGAATATCTTGATTTTTTCATCTTTTAAACCAGAAAGTGAATCTGATAATCTTTTTTTGCCTATATCCCCAGTCAATAGACAAGAAAAATCATCATGTGAAATAGATGATTTGTATTTTAGTACAATACTTGCATCATTTGATGTAAGTTTCAATTCATTTGCCAATTTTGTAAAATACCTTGAATCCCCAGACAGCACAAAATCATCAATTAAAGATTCATTTTTACTGATAAATCCATATATAAAATCCATCCTCTGTTGAAGACTCAAAGAATTATTGTTTATCAGATTAGGTCCTGAACGGTTCCACCCTTCTGCAAGAAGGTAAATCCATTTATTATTAAAATCTTCTGATGTAACCCAACTTCGTATTTTTTCATAGTCATTTGTTTGTTGTATTTCCCTATATTTCTCAGAAGTTCCGATTTCAAGGTGAAGTACTAAATCCGGATCAAAAGGTGGATTCAATATTGATAAATGACTGCATATTTTCACCCCTTTTCCAAGTGGCCTAATTTTTTTGCATCCTTTTGTGCTGAGTATTCCTTGTAAAAGCTGATAAGCTTGTACAGTGTTCTGCAGTTCTAATACAGCTCTTGAACGAGAACTTATTTTGGATACTCCTTTTAATGATAATAAAAAATTTGCAATTGCAACTATCTCATCGCTGTAACAAGGTAACCAAAGTTCATTGATTTCAACATCGGAACTACTGTCGTCAAAGAGACCACTAAGACCTCCAATGTGATCAGTATGAGAATGAGAAAGTACAAGGTTTATTTTTTTATTATGAAGAGCTTTAAATACATTCTTAGAACCTTGTCCACAATCAATAAGTAGTGAAGTTTCGCTCAATAGGCAGTGTTCGCTAGGTATTAGTTCAAAAGAATCTCCTTGACCCACATTAAAAACTCTTAACATTGAAATACCTCTGAATAGAATAATGAAATCATATATATTATACTTATAAAGTAAACTAATAAGTTAAATAAATATCTACAATGAATAAAAATTGACATTTAGAGATTACTATGTTTTCTCATGTAAAAAAGTATAGTCAAATGCAAAAAATAGAAACTTTATAGAGTGGTATTTTTTGACGTTACCTATATCCCCCCATTAAAGTTCGGGGTAATAGGTATCCTGAATTTAAGATACTCAGAAATTTAGAAAGTAATATCTAAAAATAGAACATTTAAAAAATGTGAATGAACTTCATTTGAGTTCATCTGACAAATCATCAATTGTGCTTTTTGCTTCATTAAATAGTTTGATTGCATTGTTCGTTTTATTTGATTTCATTTGCGTTAAATCATCAAGATTATTGAAAATGATTCGATTTTGATTAGATGGATGAGTAATAGAAATCATTTTTATATTCTTATTTGATAAAGTCGAATCATTTTTCCAAAAATCGATTTGATGAAATCGACCATCTTTTGTAGGTGTATCAAGAAAAATGATTAACTTCAAGTTATCACTAAGTCTAAAATGCTTGAAAAAGCATCCAATTTCGTTTTGTACATTTTTGAACACTTTTTTGGGGGGTTCAGCACTTATTTTTACTGGATGGAGTATTGCACAATTAAATGCTTGAGTTAATTGAATTCCGGAAGCTAAACTATCATCCAAATTGTCGAACATAGCATTCCATTTTGTTTTTGGATCATTTGTTTCCCAATATGGGATAATTTGGCTTAGGTAATCAAACAACCCTATGACATGCAAATATTTGAAGAGATTATCTCGCATATCATTTGCGTAAATAGATGATAAGCAGGCTTCATGCAACGATTTGCCATTTTTTAATGCTTTTACAAATAGTTTATGACTTCCATCAGAGGTAGTTTTTCCACAAATAATTACAGATGGATTGTCTGGATAATTTCCTACTGGTGCATATTTGATAAAATAGTCATCTACTTCCACTGTAATTCTTATTCCTGTTGAAGAACCATTTTTAACTTTTTCAAATTCAGCATGGAACGTTTGTTTATCAGTGAAACATGAAAGAGGACAAATATCAGTTATTTCTAGCATGTGTTTACTCCTTAAAATAGAGTTAAAGCAATAATCATTATTAACTTATTTATATGTATAAATAGAATATGTTCTAAAGTTTACCAATAACAGTATTCATACTGAGGCCAAATTTGTGACAATAGGAAGAACAATCTCAATTTATCTGCCAGATGCCAACCCTCAAGGAGTGAAAATATGCGAGTTCTTTGATTCCATTGTCAAAGCTGTTTCCATTCCTCGAGCAAAATTAGACGCTGGCCTAAAAAGACCAGAACTTGAACAGCCAGGATTATACTTCCTAATAGGTGAAAAAGACGAAGTTGGTAAGCCAAAAGTGTATGTTGGTGAATCGGAAATACTAACAGTTCGTTTAAATGATCACCACAAAAAGAAGGATTTTTGGAATCAAGCTATATGTTTTGTTTCAGAGAAAAACAACTTAAACAAAGCCCATATCAAGTATCTTGAAAATCATGCTTGTGAACAGGCTAAGTTAGTCAATAAATGTACTCTTGAAAATAGTAATACCCCCACTAAATCATCTCTAACGGATCAAGATCGGGATTTTGTTTTACGTTTCTTTGATGAATTAAAAATCATAATGGCTACTCTTGGTCATCCTATTTTTGAACAAACAAAACGTAGCAAAAAAAATACATACTTTTGTAAGAGCAAAGATGCAGACGCAGTTGGTGAATATACTGAAGAAGGATTTGTTGTTAATAAGGGATCAAAATCAAATATAGAAGAAACAACGTCTCTTCAACCAAGTATACGGGCATTTAGAGCTAATTTAGTAGAAAAGGGAATTGTAAAGGAAGAAGATGGTGTCTATGTTTACCAAGAAGATTTTACTTTTTCTTCACCATCCATGTCGGCATCAGTTGTACTAGGCAGAGCTGCTAATGGATGGACACTTTGGAAAGATAAAGATGGTAAAACACTCGATGAAGTTGTAAGACAAAAAGATAAAGAAAAATAAATTAATCTTCATTTTCGCTTAGCTCTATGATCATCGCACATTCGAGCCCACCATTCTTTATAGGGTTCACCTGTGTCTTTTTCGTGTTTAGCTTTATAATGGGCATCTATTCCGTCTCATCCATTCCCTTTAAACGTATAATCGCAAATCGGGCATCTTCTTGGATGAGTAATATCCTTGTCCCAGCAAGGACAATTTGGATTGCACATTTCTTATTCTCCTTATTCTTTAAAAAGTTATTAAAGGCTATTATCAACACCTTTAAAGCATATCGAAATGCTCAAATGCTGTTTTGATGGAGTTTAGCTTATCCTCAGGACATGGATTAGTTCTTACATCTGGATGGTATCTGTTTGGAGATTGCCTAACAGGAATATTGTATATCTCTTTTGCATGAGCTATCCAACATGATTTTACACAATATCCATAGTTGTTCTTTACCCAATTTTGAATTTGCTTATAGGTAGCCATAATAAAATCACCTACTGAAAGTAGAAAGTTCTTAACTCATAAATCTTTTGTCAAAATTAAAATTAAAATTAAAAGTAAGGATAAAGAAAAAAGAAGAATAAGCTCTCACGTGAGCTTATCCGCAACTCCTCTCATAAACCTAGCATTCAGGTTTATGTCTCCTGTTTGCTTAATCTTATCCTGAATCCTCTTCAGGGTGCCTCTGTAAGCAATACCTACTTTTCTCCCCATCTCAACATCCAGTTGCATTATCTTATCCATGATTTCATGCTTATTTAGAAAGACTTGAGCTTGCCCAATCTCTAAAGACTGCTCATCAACATTGTTAGCCTCTTTACCAATTAGAACAACACTATCAGCATAGATATGCCTGCGTTTCATCTGCCCGATGTCACCTTCATATTTGTATCCAGGATGATCCGCGTACTGTAAAATCGTCCTATTCAAAGGTTTAAAATAATGGGGGCCTTGCTTCCCCTCGCCTGTATTGTAGTCTAAAAATAGTTCATAGACTATCTTTTGAGGGTCTTTGGAAAAAGGAGCTAAAAGTTTGATTAGTTCCCCATCTTCCTTAATGCACTGAAATCCTACCAAACAGAAATTGAATGGTTTTATTTGTTTAGACCAAGACTGACCTTCATTTATTCTCTTAAATCTATTCAATACATTGGCTGTACTGATTGTAAGGCTTGATATTGCATAGAGACTAGAATACTTCTCTTCGATATCTATTGGTTTTATCGTCCCATAATGCAAATGTAGAATATCCAGCCAGATATTAGCATGCCAGTCGTCATCATCATTAGGAAAGGGATTGGTCAAATGGCCTAAACCATGTAGCTTGTAGGATCGATCATACTCATAAAAGCTGAAATTATCCCCATCTTTATTGTAAAGGGTATATCGTTTGGAACAAATTCCATAGAACCACATATCTTCTTTTTCCGGTTTCAACAATGATATATCGAGAGAATACGGGTTCAATGGTTGAAAGTAATCTACAATTTCCTGAGCATGCTCAGGTGGAACAAACACAGAGTCGGTATCCATATAATAATGGAATGCACCAAGCTCCTTTACCTTGGCTTCAGCCATGGATAAAAACAGGCGTGAGCCTGAAGTGATCATTACAGCTAACAGTGGATGATAGTATTTTCCTGCTTTTTCACACCTATTCTCAGATGTATCAAAACTGTCAAGGCCATAGACCTCAATATCACTTTTCTTGTCCTCAGGATTAAGTTCAATGAATATTCCATAACTCATGGCATTAACAAGAATCTTGATTGCTTTTTCCTGACTTGAAAAATGACGATGTTCAGGGGTATCGCTGTCCATGTTTTTCATTTTTGTCTTGATATTCTGCCTCTCTTCAACAAAGGTCTGAATGAGATTATCTTTCTTAGGATCAACTTCAATACCCAGGATTGTGGATTTTAAAAGACTATCCTGCACGCCTAAAGGATAAAACGAATTGCCTCAATAATCTCTGGAACTCTACCTGTCAACAGCACAGAACTGATTACATCGGGAAGAGCAAACCACATAGGAGACTTGGATGAAAAGTAGTTAACTCCCACATTCAAGGTTGTATTTTTACCCTTGTAATCCATTCTGACGGGAAGGATGTCCTTGTTAGGTACGATCTTCACCATTACTACAAAATCATTCCAGTTTCCCATATTTTGCAAGTACTTAAGAGACACCCGTGAGAGTAGATATTTGATCTCATCTGTTGCATCTGCCATTTTCAATTTTTTGGCTATGATGTATTTCCATAGGTCCATCTCCATTGTTACAGTGGGATACATGCTTGTAAAATCAAGTACTGTGGTCTTTATTGGTTTTTTCCGGTACATGCACTCACATCACCACCGAAATAAGTTGTCATGATATTGCCTAGTACATCAGGTAAGAAAAGAGGATTTTGCTTTTGGAATGGTTGAACTCCCAATTGATCAAGAGCATGTTTTCCAAGAGATGCTGCACTGAATATTTTTGTGAGTGGGATATCAATCTGATATAGATCTAACTCAGTAATAAGTTTCTCATAGACTTCCCAAGTAGCAACAACATCAGTAATCATGTAGTCAATATATTTTTTAGTTACAGTACCATGCTCTATATCCTTTATTTTCTTATGTTTGGTATCAAGTAGCTCACAAGCCTTATCAAGTGAGATACGCTTTTTTTACAGGAGCACTTCACCTACGGTTTGAACATCAAGGAAATGGCCGGAGAAATAATCCCTACCTTTATTCTGCTTGGTTGTAGAGAACTTGTGTGTATTGGATTGCCCTAGCTTTCGAGAGATTATAGGGGGATTAAAAGGATTATCTGATAAGGTTAAAGTGAACCCTCCCTTATTCCCTTTTCTCGATTCACCTGTTCTTTTTGCAATCCTGCTAATATCGAATGCAAGATTGAAACCAACACATAGCGTACCAAAGTTGAATGTTTCAGGATAGAATACCTCATCTACGAATTCATCTAATAGATAAAGTGTTAGATCATGTTTTTTGGAATAATCTTGTATAATCGTGGTCTCAGGGAGCATGATAATGAGTGAGGTTGCAGTCAGCAACCGTGGATTAGAGGTCCAAAGGCATCATGAATAGTGATGGGCTAATTGAAGTAGCTGTGAATCATCTGCTTGAAGTTTAAATTTTAAGGTAACAAACAAAAAGAAAAACTTTTAAGTATCAACTTCTATACCAATGCTTGGTGCTAAACGGTGATTAACCAAGAGGAGATACACAATCAATGCCTTAGCAAAGATTCGAAAGTACGTATCAAAGCACTAAATAACTTGAAACATAATTTCTCACTTTTACCAGATAAGCAAAAAGCATGGGATAACATAGTAACACTGACTAGTGATAAAAACTCCCATGTGAATAGATTGGCAACATCTTTTCTAGGTTCTTTATTTTCTCAAATTCAAGACAAAAAACAAGCTTGGAATGATTTACGTAGGCTCTTTAATTATAAGGACGCTAACATAAGGTATAAAGCCACTGAAGTCCTTGGTTTAGTATTTTCTCAAATTCCAGACAAACAAGAGGCTTGGGAAGAATTACGCAGACTAATCAATGATAAGAACAGGAACGTAAGAGCAAAGGCTACAAAAGTTCTTGGTTTAATATTTTCTCAAATTCCAGACAAACAACAAGCTTGGGAAGAATTAGACGGTCGTTTCTCTGATCGTGACAGTCATGTAAGAGTTTGGGCAACTCATACACTTGGTTTGGTTTTCTTTCAAGTTCCGGATAAGCATGAGGCTTGGGGTGACTTGCATTGGTCGACTAATGATAATGACAGTTATGTAAGGTGGCATTCAATCTCTGCCATTAAATCTGCATTTTTCCATATACCATATAAACAGCAAGCTTGGAGTGATCTAATTAAACTCACAACTGATGAAGACAGGAATGTTAGGTCTAAAGCTACAGATGCCCTTGGTTCTGTGTACTGTAATATATCTGATGATCAACAAGCTTGGAGTGATTTACATGGACTTACTAATAGTGAATACAAGAGTGTGAGAATCTACGCAAATTGTTCTCTTGGAAAAGCTTCCATATACAAAGCTTCCCAAGCGAAAAAAGAAGAAGATTACAAACTGGAATTGGAAAAAGCCATTTCTTTTTTTGAAAAGTCAGCACAGGAAACAGTTTCTTGGACAAACAATCCCTCTCAGTTTTGTCTTCCTTTTTATCTTTCATTTCATACTATAATTTTTGAAAAACAGAATGCGGAAAACGAAGTTGAAAGACATCTTATACAAGCAAGAAATTCAATTAAAGGTTCAAAAAGTAAGGAATTGCTTATTGAAGCAGTTAACAACCTTTCAAATGCATTAAAAGAAGTTCACAATTTGGAGAGTATGGATCTAGAGTTAATGAAAGACGAGCTTAATTTTTACAGAAAACACTGTGAGAGTGCAGTAGAGCTAATGAGAGATACTGAGAAAACAGCACCATATGCTACAGCTACAATGAGAAAAGGGTTGCCTCTCCTTGATAGGTATCTAAAAGAGCTTATCGATGAAATTAAAAAGAGATCAAAGGGCGCATGTAAAGAATCGAAAGGAACTGATGCAGAAGAAATTGTATGTGAAATTAGCACGAAAATTCAAAACGTTATAAGTGATGAACAGAGGCAATATATTGAAATCCTTGAGGATATTGTTTCTATTCTGAGAATAAAAATTCCTCCTATTTCTGAAAACGAGTTTCTTCTTAATAAGATTCAAGCAATTGATAATAAAGATATTGCTGCCGAAAAATATAGAGATCTTCCTCTAATTATTTCTATTATACCCAATATGAAAGTTGTTTCAGAAAAAGAATTAAATCGTAAACTTCTCAAGCTAGATCTAATCTACGAGAAAACTGTTAGCATTGAAACCAAATTGGATTTGCTTCAGAATGAGTTGAGGAGAGGTCTTGAAAAATTAGATATTCTTTCTCTGGAGGTTGGAGGAAAAGAAGGGGAATTTATCCAGACTTTTTCAAGGAAAATTATTGAATTGACAGAAAATAAGGATAAAGAAGCTCTTAAAAATTTCCTTGAAGAAATACTCAAAAATGAAGACACACTAATTGAGGAAATCGAAAAATTTTCTACATCTCAAGAAGAAAAGAAAGAGTCAAAAAGTTGTATTTTGAAGATTAGTTCAGTACTCGACAAAATCAAGCATCCCATAAAATCATTTGGGAAAGACGTTACAAATGAGATTATTGTAAGTTTTGCCGCTGAAGAAATAGTCAAACTCTTTTTTCAGTTAATGTCAATGGCAACACTAGGAATTCCTATACCTCCTCAGATATTAAATCTTTTGACTAGCATAACAAAGGAATTTAAGAATTAAAGGATTCATGCTCTCTACTCAAAAATAGTAATTGCTTTATTTTCAGGAATACTAGATTTTGGATATGGAGCAGGATTTTCTTTAAGTGGCTTTTCCATATGAAATATGGGTCTAAATAAATATATAAATTTGTTTAGAATTTGTTTTACTTTTACTATATGTAAATAAGCCTAATAAATAATACAGATAATATTCCCAATTCATTCCTTAGATTTCTTAAGCAAGAACATTCTAAAATTCTGCGTATCTTAAATTCAGGATACCTATTACCCCCCATTAAAGTTCGGGGTAATAGTAATAGCTGAAAAACGCAACGGTTTATCATTGTCATAGATATTTTGAATAACATTATCAAAAATCTTTTATACATTAGAGAATTTGTTTTTTTACATGAATATTATAACTTGGAATTGTAAAATGGCTTTTCGAAATCATTATAACAAATTACTATCTGAATGTCCAGATTTGCTAGTAATTCCTGAATGTGAAAATCTTGACTATTTCAAAGACAAGTTTTATCATCACGCTTTATGGATTGGAGATAATGATAAGAAAGGATTAGGAGTATTCAGTTTTAACAACATTGAAATTAAGGTACATGAAGCATACAATAAAGAATACAAGTATGTTCTCCCAGTTAAAATTAAAGTACACAACAATCCAAACACCATAAACCTCATTGCAATATGGTCACAAAATAATAAAGTTGATCCAAAAAGGAGATATATTGGAGAGGTTTGGAACGCTTTAAATTACTATAAAGACTTGTTAGATCAGTCCCTTATAATTGCTGGAGATTTCAACTGGGATTTTAATATAAAACAAGGGTCTTCTCTTTATGGGACTTTCAATGATGTGACAAACCTCTTGAACAAACATAATATCTTTAGTGCATATCATGTTTTTAATAATCTAAAATTTGGGGATGAAATTGTTCAAACCTTTTTCCAACATCATAAAATAGAAAAGGGGCATCATACAGATTACATTTTTGCATCTAACGACTTAATGAAATCAATGGAATCTTTTTCTGTTGGTGAACATAAAGACTGGTATGAAATAAGCGATCATGTACCTTTAGTTATGAGATTAAAATAAAATTAGCTTAGGGTTACAATCAAATGCTTACAAGCTTACTAAAGTTGAAGATATTTTTTAATAATAAGATAAATTGTAATAGCAGAAGGAGTTGCTACAAATACCATTATTGCAATTAAATCTTGTATATCTTTTTTTGAGTCTTTTTTAGCTTCGTACCATTGGGAATCTTCATCAACCTCATAGCTAGAGTCAAGTGTATCCAAAGTGAAGTAAATAACAGGAAGCATTATTATTAAAAAAATAGTAGGGGCTAAAAGTTGATCTAAATCAAATTTTAGTGAACTCAAATAATCACCTTACTTTAATTAGTATTTAACAAGTGATATAGTTATATGTAAGTAATAATGTCAAAAAAGGTAAGTATCAAAATCCACTTACCAATTTCCTCACCTCCTTTGTCCTGAAATTGAATTTCCCTTCACTCAAAATCCTGTCCTTCATCCGCTTCAAAGAACTTCTTTGCATCACTCCATACACCCTTGCTTCTTTTGGAGTAAGAACCAGTATCTTCTGCTTAATACCTTCTTCATCAATGAATGTCTGAGCCCTCTGAAGCTCTAGTTCCTCCTCATCAATGTTGTTTGCTTCTTTACCAATGTAAAGAACACCATTTGCATGAACATGTTTCCTTTCCAAAATCCCAATGTCACCTTCAAACTTATGTTCTGGATGCTCTGCATACTGCAATATGATTTTACTCAACGACTTGAAGTAGTGTGATCCCTGCATGATCTCTCCTGTTTCATAGTCAATGAACGGTTCATGAACTATTGTTTGAGGATCATCACAATAAGGAGCTAGAGGTTTTACAGCTCTACCGTTTTCTTCTACTGCCTGAAATCCCACCAGACAGAAATTGAAAGGCTTGATCTGCTCCTTCCAAGGCTTGTCTTTGTTGAGTTTCTTGAACCTATTCCATACATTAGGAGTGCTAACAGCAAGCTTTGAGATAGCGTACATATTAGCATATTTTTCTTCAATATCTCTGGAACTGATCATCCCATATTTCCTCATGCCAGTCTCCTCCGTCCTTTGAGAATGGGTTAGTTAAATGCCCTAATCCATGAAGCTTGAAATCCTTAAATATAATCTTATTCTTCCTGAATTTGTACAGTGGATAGCGTTTGGATGAAATTCCAAAAAACCAATAATCCACCTTTTCAGGCTTTAACAATGGAATATCAAGATTGTATGGGTTGAGTGGTTGGAAATACTCTGTAATTTCCTCTGCATATTCAGGAGGGACAAAGATAGAGTCAGTATCCATATAGGCGTGTCTAGCTCCTAATTCTTCTACTTTTGCCTCTGCCATAGCCAAGAACAGCTTTGATCCAGAGGTAATCATGACAGCTAATAGAGGATGATAGAAGTTACCTGGCTTTTCATACCTATTCTGTGAGGTACTGAAGGAATCAAGCCCATAAACCTCTATATCGCTTTTCCTGTCCTCTGGATTAAGCTCAATAAATATTCCATAGCTCATGGCATTTACTAGAATCTTTATTGCCTGTGCTCTGCTATCGAGCTGTTTATATTCATGACTTTCTGGATCAATACCTTTCATTTCAATCTTGATATTCTGTCTTTCTTCAACGAGCACCTGAACCAGATTATCCTTTTTAGGATCAATATCAATTCCAAGAATCTGAGATTTCCTTAATCCTTTCTGGATACCCACTGGAATGAACCTGACAGCTTCAATGATCTCTGGTACTTTTCTTGTAAGAATAGTTGAAGCTATGACATCAGGTAAAGCATACCATAATTCATAATCAGAGGACAGATAATTCACTCCAACGTTGAAAGAGCCATTATCTCCGTTGTAATCCATCCTTACAGGCAGTATATCTCCATCAGGACGAAGTTTAACCATAACAACAAAGTCCTTCCATTTATCCTCATTTTGTAGGTATTCAAGATCAATTATTCCAAGTAATTCTTTGATCGCCTCTGTTGCATCTTTTGTTTCAATGCTCTCTGCAATCATGAGATTCCACAAGCCCATTTCCATTGTAACGGTTGGATACATACTGGTAAAATCAAGCGTTGTAACCTTAGTTGGAGCTTTTCTAATCCGGCATTCACATCTTCCACCATAATAGGAGGTCATAATTTGACCCTTCATATATTCTGGGAAATCGAAATTCTGTTCACTCAATGGTTTAATTCCTAGTTGCTTCAAAGCATATTTTCCAATAGAGGCAGAGCTGTATATTTTAGTTGGAGGAATGGCAATATTGTAAAGATCAAGCTCTTTAATCAATCCTTTATACACATCAAAAGTGCTCTCAACATCCCTTATCAGATAATCAAGATATTTCTTGGTGATAGTACCGTGTTTAATATCCTTCATTTTCTTGTGTCTTGTATCAAGCAATTCACAAGCGTTTGCAAGGGATATATGATTTTGCTGAAGCAAGACTGTTCCAAGGGTCTGAGCATCAAGGAAATTGCCTGAAAAATAATCATTTCCTGTATTGTACTTCGTTGTTGTGAACTTGAAGCTGTTACTTGCACCAAGTTTCTTGATTACAATAGGAGGCTTGAATCTATTGTCTGAAAGTGTAAACGTGAATCCTCCTCTATTCTTTGCCTTTGAATTGTTGCCATACTTTGCCAGTCGGCTTATGTCAAATGCAAGATTGAAGCCCACACAAAGAGTTTTTAGTTCAAACACTTCTGGATAAAATACACCATCAACAAACTCTTTACAGAGGTATAACTCGATACAATGCTTTATAGAATAATCTTTTAGAATTTTTGTTTCTCTCTCATTGAGCATTAGTGGATCATAAAAGAATCCTTCATGCTGAATGTAGCCTTCCTGATATATCTGGAAAAAGCCAACTTTCATATTCTGATACTGATCTGTTGTAGTTTCTGTATCAAAAACAAGCACGCTATCATGTTTTAATTGCAGGGTGCTATTGTAAGTATGATTAGATTGGGGGTCTTTAGCTTTAACAGTGTATCCCCTAACAGCAATCTTACTCATACTAGATCAGCCTCCATACCTATAAGGCGAAGCTGTTTACCCATACCTTCCAATAATGCACCCATAGAAACAAGGATAAACCTTCGATTATCCTCACGTGATGCACTGCTTGATCTGATCTTTCGAGGTAGTTTATTTTGCTGTTTTGTAATCTTAAAATGACAGTTCTTGCATAATGGAACAGTTTCTTCTGAATTGTTTCTTCCATATACATGATGTAGTTCTATTACACTTGGATCATCTTCTGCACACTCAATACATCTAAGTGATGTTTTTCCTTCCAATTTCTGTCTTTTAATACTTCTTTTACATGTATTTTTATCCATAGTTACCACTCCTCAATTTGCATATATTTCCTGAAATTCCGATTCAACCTGAGCTTCTTCGATCTCGTAAAGCCGATCTAACCGCGTTTCAAACGCATGTTCATTGCCGGCGTTATCGGCGATCTTAACGCCGTTGAACTTCTTTAATCGCGTAGTATCGCCGTCTTTCAGCGTTTTATTGACGGCGTTGAAGTATTCACCAATCAAAGAACGGTCTTTAGAACCCCTCGTTACTATCGTTATATGACCCGCGTTTCGATCATAAAACCTCATTCCGACTTGCAGACTATCCGATTTGGTAACCTTCCATCTTCCATTCTCTTTGTAAAGATTACGTCCTAGATGCCTGATTATGTCTTTATTGTTCATTCCGTACTTTTCTGCCATCTGGGTAAGGTTTGCACCCTTTCTCATTGATCTCAAAATCTGGAGAGTTTTGTTTCTCTCCGTCTTTTGCTGAGATGTTATAGCTTCCCATCCTGCTTTACCAAGATCATAATCACCAATCCTGAGTTTTCTTAATTGGTTCCGGCTCTTGTCTGGAAACATCTGGTGTTTCCTGATGATCTCTTTTGCATACCTGGTATCTCTGGGCTGAGCTTTGAGCCATTGACCGTAGGTTCTATGATCCTTGGAGAATTGTGGTCTGCTCATTTTTCAGCCTCCCAGAGCTTCATTAATGCTATTCTGACTACTTCAGCCTGAGAGCATCCAAATTTATCTGACATCTGTACTAGCTTTTCCTTAAGATAAGGAGATATCGTTGTTAGTATTCTTTCATTACTCATGGTATTCACAAATAAACAGTATGAGGAGAAGATTTATATGCACAATGACATTAATATTGAGTATGAATATGATATCAACTATTGAAAGTAATGACATTAATAATATCAAAAGTGAGATTGATTTTGACACAGAAGTACTCGAATATTTGAATGCGAGGGGGTATGTAAGAAGGGGGCAACTCGTAAATTACCTCATGAATACTCATCCAAATGAACTTGGTTATAGTAAGAAAACCATTAATCGAAAATTAGCCTTCATGACAGAAACAGGAATTATTACTTCATTGAAACGTGATGAGTTACAGAAATATGGAATTAAAGAACCAGATGGAAGGGCTTCATATCTAATCCCCATAAAAATTTTGAAAATGAAAGAAGACCTCGATAAGACAATTAGCTACCTTGATTCAGCAGACGTTAAAACTAAAAAACTGATATTGAAAGAAATAGCTAGATCTGAAAAGAAATATGTTTTAGATCCGTGTCAGTTGGATAACCTTGCTAAGTATTTGGATGCAGAAGATGATGAAGTGGTAGATAGTTTACTGAAAATTCTTTTTAGATATATCACCGAAAAGGGTATAGAGCCTTCAAACACAGATAGGTTCTTAGAAATACTACGATCAACGTTAAAGCATTATAAGGTCAGTCCAGATAAATATCCAATGCTCAGAAGGCACATTACATGGTTGCTTGGATATTACAAGGACAGTTTTGTTATTGATCAACTTAAAATGGATGCAGAAACCCTTGATGATCTGTCTTCTGTTAAATGTGATTATTGCGATCTATTAATTGCACCTTTTATTGATGAGCATTCACTTGATCTTTTCAATTTCCAAATGGAATTGACATTACAAGGAAAGGAAAGAGCTTCTGAAATTATCTCTGAAATAAAAGATGAAGCCTCTAACCCAAAACCAAGATTGACGGAGTTCTGAACATGAAGTTACTACTTCTCAATGGACACGGTATAGACACGCGTGTAAATGGGTCTAAACTGCATGTTAAAGATGGTAGATATTCTAGTGACATAGAGCCAGAAGTCTATGTTTTCTCACCTCAGAAAATAGACATAGACAATATAGTGATCTATGGTAGAAATGGAAATCTAACCCTAGAATCTATTCGTTGGTTGATCAAGCATAATGTACAAGTATCTATTCTTGATTGGGATGGGAAGTTACTAACAACCATGCTTCCTCCTGAAAGTACCAATGTCAAAACCAAGTTCTCACAGTATCACGCTTATGAGGATCAAGAAACTAGGTTAAAGCTTGCTAAGAGCTTTATTGAAGCCAAGTTTGATAAAACCCAGATAGTTCTGGATTATCTTAAACAACGTTATTCTGATATTGATAACGACTTTTCAAAATATTCTTCAAAGCTATCTAATGCAAATAACATAAGAGAAGTGATGGGAGTAGAGGGTGCTGTTGCTGTCTATTACTGGGGACAGTTTGAAAAGTTCATTCCTGAAAAATATGAATTTGATGATCGTACAGGAAGGTACAAATCACGTCCTTACGGTGCAGGGGATATGGTTAATTGTATGCTCAATTACGGTTATTCTCTCCTTGAAGCTGAGTGTATGAGAACTATCAATGCGGTTGGTATGGATGTTCATGTAGGCTTTTTGCATGAGATGGCAACAGGTAAGAACAGCTTAGCGTATGATCTCCAAGAGCCTTTCAGATTCCTTGTTGATCTGGCAGTGATCAACCTCATTGAGACAGACAAAATGGAGAAGAAGGACTTCATCAGAACTGATAATTACTCTCTCAGGCTAAGACCTAGTGGAGCTAAGAAACTTACAGAGGAGTTCCAGACTTGGATGAATAAGAGAGTTACATATCAGGATAAATCAATGATGTGGAGTTATGTTCTTTTACTCAAAACAAGAGAGTTGGCTCAATTCCTGAATGGTAAAAAGAGGAAGATAGATTTTACAACTCCTTCCTACAAAATTAAGAGACAGGATACGGATGAGATCAGAAAAAAGATTTTGGGTATCAGTTATTCTGAATGGAATAAAATGGGTTTTTCTAAGGGTACATTGCATTATATGAAGAAAAATGCTGAAGCTGATAAACCATTTACTCTTAATGTTCATGTCAGGGAGAGATTGGAAATGTGGGAAGGGAGTTGTTAAGATAATTAGTTAATAAACATTAATTTCTCATTGGGCGCAAAAAACAAATATATTTATGCATGTAAATTGACTTGTACTGTGTGAAAATGTCTCCCTCTATGTTATCAAAAATATTTAATGTCCATCTTATTGGTAATATTTTTTATATTAACAAGAAACCAAGTCTTAAAATAATATTATATGCAGTGGCTGTTTTTTTATTACAACCACTATCGGAGTTGATATTGGAAATAAAATATTTTTCAGATTTTAGTTTTTCAGATATCATTACGAGTATTGGACTAGTGATACTATTATTTTGTATTCAGTCGGTTATTAAAAATAGACTTTTATTGATGTATTTTGCCCAGAAGTATATAAAACCAAAACCATATTTGATTCTATTATTCGCATTTGAAATTTCCTTGGGATTTATGGTATTTAATTCAATGAAAAATTATTTTGTTTTTGCCTTATTAGGAGGAATTCTTTGGGTAACAAGCGGGTTTTTTAGATTAATTGTACAAGCAACAAAAGCCATATTTGATGAAGAATCAGCTAAATTAGCCGGATTACTTCAAAATTATAGTTACTTGAGAACAAGTTATTTTACTTTATTGTTTATTTGGTTGGTTAGTAAACTTCAATTTATACCAAGTATGAAATCTATTTTTTCGAGTATTGAAAGTCCAGATCAATATTTAGACTTTTCAATATACTTTGCTACATGGGTAATTTCAATAATTATTTACGGATATTTTATGCTTAATTTATATCCTTATTTTGTAAAAGATAAAGATGTGATTAAGTCAATTGATATCATACAATTTATTTCACGTAAAGAAAAAGGACGATCGTTCAAAGAGATAGTGGACAATTTCAAGGATGAATCAGAAGTGAATATACAAGAAAAGCTAAACCACTTAATATATTCTGGGTTTATTGAGAAAGATAGAAAATATAAATTAGCTCCTCTTCAAAAACATGCTAAAAAAACATAATTAATTAATCGCTTTATAATATCGTTGCGTTTTTTGGTTATTACTATTACCCCCCATTAAAGTTCGAAGCGTCTAATTCGAACCTCTACACCAACTTTTTCAACTTCAACTTCTCAATCGCAAACTCTGCAGTCCCTTCCACTTGCTTCTCCCTTAAATCGTTCTGCATTTTTAAATAATATTCTGCAATAAACTCCACTGCTTGGCTCTTGTTGCAATCCTGTTCCTTCATCACCCTGCGAAGCACTGTGGTCGTATTCTTGCTCACGGTTGCATAGAGTTTTGGTCTCATAGATTACCTTGGTCTTGGGGCCAGGATAAATTCCATTATTCAAAGGATGACTCTTCTCCCACCTAAAATAAATTCAATACATTAATATATTTTATAATATGTCTATTGTTATACGGAATAAAAGATACAATGCAAACTATGTGGTAGGGAGAGGTAATATTGAAAACTACAGAACTTAATAACGACCAATTAAATGCAGTATCTTACACTTCCGGACCTCTTCTGATCCTTGCAGGACCTGGTTCTGGAAAGACCCTGACGATAACCGAAAAAGTGCTACAGTTAATAGAAAGTGGTTTTCCTCCTGAAAAGATACTTGCTCTCACGTTCTCGGAAAAAGCTGCAGATGAGATGCAAAACAGAATAGAGAAAAAAATAGGTACTGGAACCGGAATTACAATTTCCACTTTTCATTCGTTTTGCAATGATCTAATCAGGGATTTCTCTCTGGATATGGGTATCAACCATGGGATTCGCCTGATTTCCAAAGAACATTCACATGTGTGGAGCATAAAGAATATCGATTCTTTCAAATTTGAATATATCCCGATTCCAACAATGCCTTCGGACCTCATAAAAAGTCTGCTCGAAGGTACTTCACAATTCCATGACCAGCTGATCTCTCCCCAAGAGCTTGGTGAATATGTACAAGGCCAATTGTCATCCGAAGGAGAAATGGATGTAGATGAGATAGATAAGTTACAAAAACTTGCAGACCTTGCAAAATTCTACCATCACTATCAGGAATACAAATGGAATAACAATTTCATTGATTATGATGACATGATCACCCTGGCATGCAGGTTGTTGGAAAGTAATGAGATTGCCAGAAAAAGGATACAACAGCTTTACGATTACATTCTGGTTGATGAGTTCCAGGACACAAACTATGCCCAGTTGCATCTGGTAAATCTCCTGGCAGGTGCTGGCAACCTGACGTGCGTGGCTGATGATGACCAGTGTATCTACAGATTCAGGGGTGCTTATCTTTCAAATATCAATCAATTGGCTGAGTTCTATCCATCCCTTGAGAAAATAGCCCTTGGAGTTAACTACAGGTCAACAGAGCCGATAGTCAATCTCTCACAGGAATTGATCGGGCAGAATCCTGATAGACAGGAAAAGCAGCTTGTATCGAACAATGGTGGAGAGATACCGGTTAAGATTGTAAAGGCACCAAATGATGTGAGTGAAGCAGAATGGGTTGCTGATGAGATATGCAGGCTCATGGATGAACAATCAATTGAACCAAAGGACATCTTCATACTTACCCGTAAAAGAGCTGATGGGAAAAAATTCAGTGACTCTCTAAAACGTCATATGGTCCCGGTAGAATATGTTGGTAGCCTGAAGATTAGCGATTTTCCGTTGATACAGGAAGCTCTGGCTTACATGCGTTTTGTTGCAGACCCTTTCAACAATGGCATTGCCTTTGCAAAGATCCTTTCTAGGGAAGGGGTTACAGAGCACACACTGCAGAAGATCAATATAATGGCAGGCAAGCTCAGGAAAATGGATGATATGCAGGGGGATGGAATCTACTCTGTACTGCTGCACCATCTGGATGAACTCGACCTTGAACAGGCAGATCTTGTTAGGTCCATACTTGAAAGATTGCAGGAGATGATCGAATACAAGAAGAATCATCTACCTTCGGATACCCTGAAGCACCTGCTGATAAACATGACAGACCTTTACCTTTCACAGGTGCATGAGAACAGCAAAAATTCCCGAAGGAACATCGAAGTTTTGAATTCCCTGGTGAAGATAGTGGAAGACCTTGAATTGATAGACGGTGGTGCTGAGTTTGAACTGGTCATGGAGCACCTGGAACTTGTCTTTGACCTTGAGATAGAGGGTGGTGAATCAACTGATGATAATACTGTAAAGGTCATGACCATCCACCAGTCCAAGGGTAAGGAGGCAAAGGTGGTATTCGTCTGTGATATGGCTACCAGGCATCTACCCCTCCAATATAAGAGCAAGAAGTTCACCGTGCCTTTTGAGCTTATAAAAGGCGTGCAGCGGGATATGGATGAGAAAGTATTGCATCTTGAAGAGGAGAGAAGACTTGCATATGTTGCCATGACCCGTGCAAAGGAGCATTTGTATCTTGTTTTTCCAGAGAGGTATACTGGCAATATAAGAGGTGTGAAACCCAGCCAGTTCCTTGAAGACATTGGATTTACTAGTAACCCGCTGGTAGAGTTAATTGAAGTCGAGCAGGTGGAAGAACAGCTTGACATTAATGCAGATTCGCCATTAATGAAAAAGATGGCAGAGCAGGAAAGTCTCGTTAACATGTACACGAAACAGGGACAATTGAAGCATGCACTTGAATCCCTAGTACTACTTGCCCAGTTGAAGGAGCTTGAGACGAGTGGAAATCCTGAAAATCTAGACCTTAATGAGCTTCTGAGCATTGATACCAGGGATGTTAGTGAACTGCAGGACCTGGTGGATAACAAAGTACCTCCACTTGTCGATTCCAAAATGCGCTTCTCGGCATCCAAGATAAAGACATACGAGGACTGTCCACTTAAGTTCAAGTTTCAGTCGGTGCTGCATATCCCAACTCCTCAGAAGTCATTTTTCCAGGTGGGTACGGATGTTCACTCTGTTTTAGAGGAGATGGTAAAGCTTAGGATGAAGGGTGAAACAATTGAACTTGATCTTGCAAAAGGCATGTTAGACAGTTCTTGGGAATCTTCCAACTTCGATTCTGAAACCCAGGAAACGCAGGAATACAACAAGATGCAGAAGATGCTTGAGTTCTGGTTCGACTTTGAGGAAAATAATCCCAATGAAACCATTGAAGTAGAAGAATGGTTCGAACTCGACCTTGATGGTGCTCATTTTGGAGGCTTTATAGACCGTCTTGACGGGACACCTGATGGGGACTACATAGTTATCGACTACAAGACCGGCAAGAGTAACCTGAGCAAAAATAAACTGAAAGAGGATGTTCAGATGGTACTGTATTGCCTGGCAGTGAAAGAGAAGTATGGGAAATTGCCGGTGCAGGCAGGTCATATGTATGCTCATCCTGAGCTTGCTGAAGTAAGGCTGGTGGATGTGAGTGAGGAGAGTGTTGAGGCTGTAGTTGAGAGGATTAAAGGGATTGTGGACAGGATATTGAAAGAGGACTTTGAGGTTGTGGGGAAGCCGAACTGTCGGTTCTGTGACTATGTGGGGATATGTGGATCGCATCAGAAATGAATTGGAGAACTAATTCAAAAAAGATATATAGTAATTACAAACTATAAAGTACCCATAGTAATAATTAATGAAGTTAATTATGTGGTTTGGGTGTAACCATTATGATGTTTCCTCATGAAAAAGAGTGGATGAAAAATTCTGATGATTTTTCTTTTGATAACTTCAAAGAAAATAAGTTAACAGGTATACCTATAGCTTCAGCACTTGGAGTCGCAGATGCAGAATTACTAAGTTATTACGATCATAAATACGACCCTGAGAACAATCGTTTTGTATTACAACTTGATCATTTTGACCCTGCAAATTACAAAAAATTAGAAGAATTTGTGGCTGAAGCATCTCTTGATGTTATCGGAGAAAAAATGAATACTCAACTATTAGATAATTTCAACGATGACTTTTCAGACTTTCGAAAATCTGTCATTTCATCATTGAGGCCCTTTTCTCTCGCACATCAATTAAATTTATTGAAAAAAATATCCATGGATTGTATTGAAAAAACATCTATAATTGATGATTGCTATAAAGTTGCTTCAATTGGAAGCTCGGTTTTTGCAATAGAATTGTTCATGAAATTGATGGATAGTAAGCAATTAGATAGTTTTTCTAATAATTTGTTTGCCCCATATGAGCACTTGGCGTATTTTTCAAGTAGACCCAAACTGATGATCAATCCATGGCCTCATCAAACCGAAGCTCTAGAAAAATGGCTTGAAAACAATGGGAAAGGAATTCTTGAAATGGCAACAGCTAGTGGTAAAACTTTAGTTGGACTTGCTATTGCAGAACATTTATTTAATACCCATGGAAAACTGAATGTCTTGGTCCTTGCTCATTCAAAAGCAATACTTAATCAATGGAGAGGAGAAGCAATTGAAAAGCTTGGTCTTATTGCTGAAAAGGATTTAGATTATGATTGGAGTTTATCGTTCCAAAATAAATTTAAGATACAGTTTGACACCTTGCAGACGGTGTATAAGTATCCTGATTTGTATCCTACTGATTTGCTGATTGTCGATGAAGTTCATCATGGAGCAGGTAAGGAATATAGAAAAGCTCTGACCGTTCCTTCAAAGTGGAAGCTGGGTTTATCAGCTACAGTAGAAGGGGGGGAACGCGAGAGAATACTTGATAAATATCTTGGCAAAACAGTGTATGAATTCACACTAAAAGATGCTAGAGAAAGGGGTATTATTCCAGAATTCAAACTTTATATCCATAAAACATTTTTAGATGTCTCTGAAGAAAAAGAATTTGATAATATTTCAGAGAAAATAAAAAATATGCTGAATTATATCAATACAAATTATTCAAGGAAAATACGGAATATTTCCAATGGAAAATATAGCCAGTTTGATAATATTTCTGATTTTGTCCAAACCATGGAAAAGGCACGTTACAGGGGAACAGAAATTCCTGAAGAATGGAATAAACTGACTGGTTTGATCTTCCAACGAAGAAAGATCATTCACCAATCAAGCCCTAAAATAGAGAGTGGAATCAAACTGGCATTAAATGAAGGTAAAAGCAAAAAATGTGTTATATTCTCCATGGATATAGAAACTTGTGAAAGAATATATGAAGCCCTGAAAAATGATTTGAATGCTTACAGAATCCATTCAGACCTAAAGTATTGGGAAGTTAAAGATGAGCTTGATATGTTCAAGAAATGTAGCACCGGTGTCCTTATTGCTCCAAGAATGCTTGATGAAGGAATAAATATACCAGATGCTGAAATTGGTATTAATATCTCATCAGCCAAGACCAAATTGCAGCTCGTGCAACGTATGGGTCGTGTGTTACGAAAAGGACCCGATAAAAAACCTGTATTTCATCATTTTGTTGCTTTACCAAGGTCAATGAGTTTTATCAATTCAGAGGATTCATTTAGTTACCTGAGCGACCTTGCCTGGGTTCAGGATGTCACATCCAAAATGGGAATCTCAGCTGAGATGTATGACAAATCGAATGCAGAGATAAATGAACTCGAATATATTTCGGAAAAAATTATCTATGACTACTACTCAAAGCATTCTGAAATTACCACTTCTGATTTTGGTACTATCAAAGCCAGCAATATAATCAGGTCATTGGATGAGAGATTAAGCAAAGGTAAATTGGCCCCACGTCAGATTTTGATACATCTACTTAAAGATGAAAAAGATACTATTTCAGATAGCAGATGGCTTGAACTATTAAGAATGGCGCATGATAATGAATCAATTATCAACATCCCTGGTCATCATTGGTTGTTGCTTATTTCTGGAAGAGACCCTAAAAAATTAGAACTTATTCTGGAAACTGGGAAATTGCCAGATAGATAAAGCAACTAAAACAATTCCAATGCTTAAATCAAATAATTATTCACAATATATCTCAAATAACACATACATGCAAGATTGATTGGATTTTTTTAGGTCTTATGTGTTTTAGTGAGGAGTGGCACATTTTATGTATATTTTTGTATGCTTTTACATATTCTTCTAAAAATGCTTGTTAACTTTATTTGGATGCTTAGCTTTTAAATGTTCGTGAATCCCTTTTTCAGATTCTAATTTTCTATTGCAATAAGGGCATTTTATTTTCCCATTACTTTTGGTTAATATCTTTTTTTCTACTTTTTTTGTTTTTTCTCTGATTTTCGGCTCTTTATTTGGTTCAAAATGTTTACAAATCGCGTTGTTGTAAACATATTGATTCTTGTAACTACACTGTTCATCTAAGTAAGAAGAACAGCAAGAGCAATTATATTTACGAGAATTTAGCTTGTCTTCAATAGTTCTAATCTGAATCTCAGATGATGAACGTGTTCGATAATATTTGTATAAATTATAGGAAACCCCATAAATTTTACAATAGACAGTTACTGGAGCCGGCGGAATCCAATCTTTATAATAGTATTCTGGTATAGTTTCACTTTTAAATTCATTTTCAGACTGTACAACCATTTCTAATCGAGGTGTTTTTACTTTTTCTATTTTCTTCTTTTTGGTTTTCGTCTCTTTTTTACCTTCAAGTATCTTTTTATCAACGACTTTTTACAATTCAGTTAATTTCTTATTGTTCGGGTGATGGCTGAGAGCCTGTGATAAATTTTTACTTGCGGAATTAATCTCATCCTCTATCAAATTCAACTCAACAAGTTCAATCCAGTATTTAGTGTCATATGGTATTGTTTCTGCAAGTCTTTTAAAGCAGTATATTTTCCGTGAATTTTTATTGCTTAAACGCAATAATCCATTAAGAGCATCGATATGATGAGGATCTAAAGTTACAGCTTTTCCATAGAATTTATTTGCCGGAATATTATCAGTGCACATTTCACAAGCAAGACCCATAGAATACCATGCTTCAGAATGTTTATTATTTAATTTAGTAAGTGTTTTTAATGTTCTATATGCATCTTGATATTGTTTACGCTGAAGAAAAGTTATTCCTTTGTGATATAGAGCATCTTGATTTTCAGGATTTAGAAATAACGCCTCCTCAAAAAAATCAATAGATTTCTTAAAATCAGACTCATTAATACCTTTTTGTATCCAGTCATCTATTGTGAGTTTGTCTGACATACATAAAAAAATAAGATTTATTGCTCATAAACGTTTCCATTTTTATTTACAATCAAATCAGAAAGATATTGAATGATAATTACTGTTAACTAATACCGAGCTTCATCATCCAAAGAACAATGCCTTATGCACCGCATCAATCGGATCAGCGTAAAATGCCAACTGGAACTTACTCAACAGATCAGCCGGCACAGTCCCTAATTTCGATGTAGCAGATGCAGGTATCAATACCTTCTTGGCTCCCGCATCAAGAGAGACTTGCAAGAGTTCAGAGAGATTATCTATGCTCAATATAGAACCTCCTATGGTCATGGTCCCAATGATTGCTGTCTGTTCCTGCACCGGTCTTTCAAGTGCTCCTGAACACAGACTGATGAATGCAGCTAGCGATAAGCCATCAGAGATACCAACTCCATAGACATCCTGCAGGCTCATGAAATAGTCAGTTTCTTTAGTGGAAATTGATTGACTTATGGATTTTGCATTGGCCTTGAAATAATTGATCGCGGTCTTTACGGATTCTTTTGCTTTAGAGTTAGAACTGAGTCCAGATGCTTCGTATTTGCCAGAGCCTGATACTACCTGAAGTTCGGTCTTGTAGATGCCAATCTTTCCAGAATCTGTTGCAGATACTGCATAGACTTGTCCGGGTTTTGTAATACCAGGTGGGATTATCTTGTTTCCTCCACTTTCCGGGACACCAACGAAATACTCTTCCATATCATCGTTGTCGATGTAGGAGAAATTCACATCGAAGAACTCCATTCCACCTATCTTTTTCAATTGTTCTTTTACTCTTCGCCTTCCTACAAGGGCATATTCGAGTATTTCCTGAGCGTCTTCTTTTGATATGTCCTCATCAGGATAGATGAGTTTTGCAAGTCCTGAAAAGGTCTTTTTGACCCCAATAACATCCCTCTGGTTGAGGTTGTTGCCGAGGGTGAAGTACTTGAATATTACATCGCTATAGGAGCGTTTCCGCAACTCCCTTAAGAACTCTGCCAGGTAGTCTACGATGAATCCATATCTGTCAGTGAAATGTTCAGGTCTGAACTTTGGAACTTCCCACCCTGGTAAATAGAAGTGTATCCTATCGAAGAATGCACTGTCGTTATTCATTGCTTCTGGAAATGGTGAGAATAGGTGTGATGTCTTCAGTAATGATGATATGCTCTGGTTAACGTTACCAACAAATACAACGGATGCGTTGGCGTTGATTTGATCCTTGCCCCTTGCAAAGGAACCTGAAGCCATGAAATCCTTTAGGATCTGGATACCATCTTTATCCTTGAACCGGATTCCTGCTACTTCATCAAAGGCTACAACGTCCCATAGTCCCACAAGACCTACTTGTCGTGTGCTCATGTTGTAGAAAAGGTTCGCAACTGTGGTCTGTCCTCCAGATATCAGTATGGAGTTGGGTGATATTTCCTTGTATACGTGAGATTTTCCTGTGCTACGCGGGCCAAGTTCACAAAGGTTGTAGTTATTCTCCACAAGAGGCACTAGACGTTCTAACAAATGCCATTTGGCAGGAGTTTCCAGTTGAGTGGGTTCCATTCCTACGGACCTGAGAAGGACATCTATCCATTCATCTTTGGTGAAGTTCTTGCGTTGTTCTATAATCTCGGAGATGTTGATGTTTGGGATCTGTATGGGTTTCAGGCTTGAAATTACAAACGGAGATGGCACCATTTCTGCGTTGTATTCCATCTTGATTATGCACCAGATACCACCGCCAAGGAGTTTATCGTATCTTGTGACATATTCCGGGTCTACCTGTACCTTCGATAAACCAAGGTTAGAGAAGAGAGCTTCATATATGTCCCTTTTTTCGTTAAGCTTGACAGTGACCTTGTCAATGATGGTGTAATAGCCGGTTTCCCTTATTTTGGATTTAATCTTCTCTGCTTCATCGGGGCGGACGTAGTTGTCTGAGAGGATACTTTTGACCTTTTTGACACCTTGCTGTATCAGTTCTTCATCATTGGTGGCGCAGTTGGCACCCAGAAGGTATTCCAGGACATAGACCGGGACATTGTGGCCTACTTTTACCAGTTTGGTCAGGTCCTTCCTGACGACTCTTCCCTGGAAGTATAAATTAAGTTTATCATCAGTTTCAATGTCTGTGTCATTTGTCAGCATGATATCCGCTCAATGTATGTTCAGTTTTAAAAATCATCCACAATTAACAGGTCTACTTCAAAGGGCATGGGGTCCATGATTTCCTTGTCAATCTCAGTTGGGTCTTCATCTATCAGTCTTACATAGTATATCTTATTTTCAATGTCACCGGTCAATGTGAGGGTAACTTTGTACTGCCTGTCAGAGGCTTCGTCGGATGTGCCTTCGGCAATGACAAGCTTTTCGTCACTCACCTTAAATTCATCGCCATCCATGTCCCATAGGGCTATCCTGAACCTTCTTGGAAGCAACTTGTCTGTGACTCTTTCTGTTTGAAGGATGTTTATCGAGAATGGACTGCTTGTTATCTTCCGGCTTGGATTGATAACGGCTAAGCCTACTTTACCGTGCTTTATTCCTTTTCTTTCGAGGTCTGATGTCTTTTGGTATGAATACTTGAGCACGGGTACTACTATCTCCTGGGGAGCAGCTCCACCATGCACGAAATTCTTATTAGGGCCTTTCAGTTTGAACCTGAGGTCTGCCATAGGAACGTATGTGAACATCTCATTTTCAGAGCTTATCAAATAATCCATGTTGAATTTATGGACGTTCATTGGATTGAGATTCTTCGTACTAAGAACGAAACGCTTTTTGGACTCAATTTCATCGTTATCAAAAATGTCCATCTCAACTTTATCATAGCTTTCTAATGCATCTCTCTGATAAATGAAACCATGATCTGCCGTGACTATGAGATTATTAAGAATCTGGAAGTTGGTAAGTTTTTCAATGATCTTCTTCACATCTGCAATAGTCTCTTCTGCTGCATCGAATACAGTATGTTCAGAGGGTGAGTGGTCGCCTCTAGAATCAATTTTATCGTGGTATATATAGAATAACCTGATACCTTTAAACTGTTCACGGGCCTTGTCTCTTGTTATGTTCATCAGTTCTTCATAGCTTATAGCAATGGAGTTTGGAGTCACATTCTTTAGTATCTTGCCACGGTTCTCTATACCTTCGGTGCTAATACCATCTGCAAACACAAACTTATTTCTGTACTCTAGTTTCTCATGTGGCAATAGGCTTGCCATTCCCAGTTTAGTATAAGATGGTAGAGAACTGGTCATGTACTTGAGTTCAACCGTACCTCTGGTATCCTTGTTAAGTACGTCCTGAAGCTCTGCAGCAACCTCATAGCGCATAGCATCAGATATTACGACTGCTATCTTGTCCTTGTCGTTACGGTTGATGATGTTCTTTATGTAGAGCTTGTAGAATTCATCCTGGCGATCGATGAGTTCTATGTTCCATCGTCCGTCCATTTCTTTGGATATGAGTTCACTCCATCTTGTGAGCAGTTTATCAAGGAGCCTGTTATTGTAGAGTTTTTCGATTCCTTTTCTTGTTGTTTTCAGGTCTTCTTTTTCCCTGTCTTTGTCATGATGGAAATAGAACTTGCGATAGTAATAGTCCATTAAGTAGTAACGTTCAGTGTAGTTCCTGAAGAAACGGTTGAGGTTCTGGTCACTGAGGTTTTCTTCATTGAACTCTTTTGCGAACTGGTGCAACTTCACAGCATATTCCAGGGCACTGTAGATGTTCTCAAAGTTTGGATACCAATGTTTTGTCTTCCTGTTTGCTATCCAGTCGAGATAAGTATCGAAGTCCTCTTTGTCGTTATCAAGCTCATTGACTATCTTTTGGATGACATGTTTATCGAACAAGGCTAGAGATTCAGCTTCCAGGTACTCTGACACGTCATATTTCTTAATCTCGGTGTTGAGGTATTTTTTCAACTGACCATTGTTATCTTCAAGAAGTAGCCTACAATACTCATCAAAAACCGCTGAATCCTTTGAGTTATCCATCCAGCTTTTGATAAATATCTCACATTCATTACTGAGCGAATTGCTGTAATCCTTGTACTTTTTGAGGTCAATGTCAGTATTCCTTGAGATATGAGTGATAACAAAGCTCAGGAAGAGTTTCTTCAACGTGGGTTCTTTGGACTGGTAGCCAAAGTACCTGTTCACCATGTCCCAGAACTCTTCCACCAGCTCGAACCTGACGATATCCTCCCATATGGTATTGGAGTTCTCATCCAGTGAGTTGATGAGTATCTTCCTGATGATCTCTTTGAGGTCTGTAGTAGCAGAACCAGAAAGCACTCCCATGAATCCAAGTGTGAACTCCTCGTTCCTCCAATCGGTCTGGTACATCCTCTTAAGCGGCACAACCCTCTTCTTGCTTGCAAAGAACTGCTGGTGCTTTTCCAGGAACCTGTCCAGGTCATACCCTTCGATTCCAAACTCGCTCTTGATATCCGATATCCTGCTGTTCTCAAACCTTGCCGAATACAACTGGATATCCAGCAGCCAGTTTAGTTCCGGGTCCCTCTCAGCCTCATTTGAATAAATAAGATAACTGGACTCCATATCATCCTTCTCCAGCATTTTCTTGGTGGCAAAGAAATTATTATCCAGGACATGCAGCTTGATTCCCTTTTCAGCCAGAGCATCGCGTATATATGCAAGACCTTCTTCATCTGCAGTTGGGTCCTTATCATACCAGAAGACAATCTTCCTCTTCTCGAACTCGCCAAGCGTCTCGAATTTCTTAAGTATGCTCTGGGCAGTCTTTTCGGGGTTTAACATGGTTTGATTTCCATAATTAATTTAACAAGTCATATTATTTTCGAAATAATATTTCCAAAAATATGATTAATATAATTGTTTGTTTACAAACTTGATCTGAAGTATATCTTCTTTAGCTATATTTTCCCAATCATTGAAATCTATCTTCCATCTTTCTTCTAAAAAATCAAGCATGTCAAATCCACGCTTAAGAATTTCATCTGGAGTCCATTTCTCGTAGTTCGAAACCTGAATTTCGCTGTATGAACCGTTGTAAAATCCAGAGAATGTAGTGTTATTTGTATCAAGATGTCTTTTTTTGAAATCAAAGCATTTATTTTGTAATTCTGAATTTTTGGATTGAGATAATAGTACAAGATTGCCCAAACTATGAAGTATTTTCATTTTGTCATTTTCATTATATCCAGAATATCCAATACTCCAACATTCATCTTTTGGAGTTTGGGGATAAATGTGCTCGATAGTGTCATCCTTTAGACGTCTATTAAAATCATTCCAAGATACTTTTTGATTGCCATTTGCTTTATTTTGTAAATATAATTCATATTCATAAAGGAAATAACGAAGTCCGTTCCAAGAGTAAAAACCTTCACCTTTATCATATTTATCTGAAATATAATGTTTAAATTTCTCAAGGTTGAACCAACCAGAAGTTTCTCCTTCTTCATTTCTATTAATCATCCATTCAATGTTCATTATAACCGAATCAATGTCTGTTTCATCCTTTTCAAAATAAAAAGAATTTGCCAATCTGTAAAAATGGCTATTTTTAGTATTTGAAGGTCTTTGAGACAATCTAAAAACAAGGAATATGAAAGATTCCACTGATCTTAATAAAGAAAGTAGTTTATCCTCCTCGGAGCACTTTGTCATTCCAGCCATAATCAGAGGGGGAAACGCACTCATTCCAAGCCGATTGAGTTTTTGGAGCCATTCCTTCGTTTCTTCTCCATAGGTTGAAAACTCGGGATTGTATAAGTAAAACCAAGATTTAATCGATTCTGAAAGACTATCAATATATTCCTTAATATCGGACTTTTTAAGTGTTCCATTTAGAGCATTCTTTGAAGTGAATTTTTGATTTAAAAGGAATTTAGCATAAGCTGCAGATTGCTTTCTCTCGTAATTGAAATACATTGTCCAATGATTACGCAGGAACTCATCGTCATCCATTGGTTTATCTTTGTTTTTTCCAAGATATTCATAAATCGTTTTCCATGTTTCATTGATATCTTTGCGCAACTGATTGTAATTTGATTCTTCTCCATCAATGAGTGTAGTGAGGTAGATTAGCCTATTTTTAAGAAGTTCGAGATTGGATAGAGGTTTACCCCTATTATTCATTGTTTCAAAAGTAACATATACATCCAGTTCGTCATCTATTGTATATAAATTAAATTTTAATTTCCCTGTAATCTTTTTAAATATAGCTTGCATTTTTTCTTTGCTAAGACCAGTAAATTTGGTTTTGAAAAAATCATTGGCAAATTTGAGATTGGCAGTGTACAATGTTTGTTCAGGTACTTTGTCGGCAGTTGATGATTCTTGTTCCAATATCTTCGTCTTAAAATATTCATCACTGGGATTGTCTTTTTCATAACCGAATATATACGATTTATAAAGTTCATCGTATTGCTGAAATAGAAATTTTGTTATCCAATAATCTTTCTTTTTAAAGTTGATTCCTTCATCGTCATTGAATTGCTTCAAAAGCTGGTTAATAAAAATTATTGCTGTGGTCAATCGTTGTTGACCATCAATTACGTGATAAGCACTTAAACCACTTTCAATTAACCAAAGGTCTTCTTGCCATTTTTCAAGATGCAGAACGTCTTCCTTTTTGACCTCTTCGACAGTCAATAACCCCGTGTAATGAATTCGACCTTCTTTTAAATTGACCAAATCATCCCAAAAATCCTCAAGTTGTGGTTCTTGCCAGGAGTAACCTCTCTGAAAATCAGGGATTCGAAATATCCTTTCATTAAATATCTCAGTCAGAGACTGTAATTTATTGTTTGTCATTTCTTAACTCCCAAGGGGTCATTCATATTCCATCATATTTTCTCCACCAATCCCTCAAAATTCCCATAATTCACCTTCACACCATCATCCAGATCAATCTCGATATACGCATCAGCTTTGTTCTTCAGCAGCTCATCATAATCCATAAGCTCTTTGATCATCTTCCCAAGCCTAGCCTTCTCCTGAGCATCCTTCCCAATATCCGACTGTATCATCTCTCTCTTTGCATCCAGCTTCCCTTCAAGTTCCAGCAAGTAATCCGTCCTCATCATAGCCAGTGTTTCCTTGTTGTACCTGTGCATGTAAATGAGCCCATTGAAAGCCTTTCCTTTCCCTGAACTGAACATCCAGTAGATTGGCCTTTTCTTGTACATCTTCAAATGGTCCTTGTAGAACGATTTCAGGAAATAGTCCCTTATCACAGCCTCCGAGGACTTCTTACCATTACCACCCAGAGCCTCAGCAATGAAATCCAAATTCTCGGAAAGCGTGTCCTCTCCAAAAGTTACCTTGAGGAACTCCTTGAAGCGGTTGACAATGTCATCCTCAAAGTACTCATCCTCGAGAATGGGTATGATGTTATCGGCATCCGGCATGAAGCTAGGTTCCGGAACTTGTTCCAGATAATCTTCTATCTTCTCATCCTGATTTGCAAGAACCAGACCTGGCTTGTCCAGTGAATAACGCCCGAACATGCATCCAACAGCATAGGAGATGAACTCCTTTATTGTATCTGTTTGTAACAACATTTCAAGCTCACTTTCACTCTTATTCCCGTTATAACGATAATGCGGATTGCATGTAAGCGTAATTTCCGAAAGTGGCACATCAGGTGTAAGCTCACCCTGCAAGCCGTAGGCTTCGATGAAAATACGGTTGTTCTCTTCTTCCAACCGTTGCATCTCCAGTGTCATTTTTTTCCAGTGGGCTCGGAGCTTGGTGTAGGTTTCACGGAGGGTTGGTTGGTGATATTTGGATTGTAGAAGAAGAAGAATTGTAAAATCCCAGGATGTTTCGTAGGAGTCCCAGTCGGATTTAGATAAGGAAATACAAATTTTTGATACTTTATGAATGCCGTTTTTATTATATTGATCAGTTATGGGCAACTTCGCGATATCACCAGATAGTGTACTTAACTTTTGGGAGTAAATATTAAGGAAGTAGACTGCTACTTTTGAGTTCAAATAAGAACATAAATCGTTGATATCTTCTTGTTCTGGAAAACAACATGGCCCAGAAGATGACATGATATACCCATTTCCTAGTACTCTAAAACCTGGGGAGCCACTTGAAATACCACTCCAAGTAAGACCTGGCATAAAGTAATAATCTTCACTTCGAATTTCTTTGGTATAAGAGCCGCCATTGTATTTAGTAACAATATATTCTTTTAGTTCTTTTCCATCTTCTTCCCAGTTAATTACAAATTCGTTATTGCCATACCATTTTCTAAATGGTCCACCTTTAGTAATAGGAATCCATTTTAATCTGTTTTCAGAAGCATCCTGCTTATTTACCAGATTGAGTCCTATTCTTTCAGAAGATACTTCAGTCCATCTACGAAGAAAATATTCATCATTTAAAGTAATTAGACCCTTCTTTGGATTTGCATATTTTTCCAAACTTCTACTCTTTTTTAAAACTTCTCGAACGAAGTCACCAATCCAATAAGCAATCGGACTTCCGGAAATTTTCTTAAAATCAGCCGCAGAGGCGCGGTAGAAGTTGGGGACGGTGGTGGTGGATGGAGTGTTATTGGTCATGTTTTGCTACCTCTTAGATTGTTCCAATATTTCGGGCTTGCATGACTGCCTCACGTAACCCTGCATCTTTCTCAGCTTCACTATTTCCATCCACAAGCCGGATATAAGCTCCTTTATACTCAGGGTGCTGCACATTCTCAATAACAAAAGCAGTAGTAGAAACAACCTCTCCACCAATACTATCAAAAGCCCGTGGTCCCAAATGTGCCATGGACAGTATGGTACGGTCGTCCAGAATGCTCGCCCGGAGTTTTTCATAGGAAGAAAGGAACATCCAGCTCTGCATGGTTATCATCGCAACCATTCCTTTCTGCATCGCAAGGTCTAGGTTACGGTCAATGAACATAGCAAAGAAATCAGATTTACTGTTGGGATAATTGTCCTTTGCAAAATCCTTCAGTCTTGTGTTCATTCCCTTACCGCCCATATATGGTGGATTTGCAACCACAATATGATACTTTGGACTAAGGTAATCAGCTTGTTGAAGTGCCTGCAGAACCTTTTGGTGAGTGCTGAAGACAGTTAGATTACTTGAAAGGTTCTTCTCTTTTAGCATTTGCCGGATCTCTGATATATTTGTGGTAATTGGACGGATAAGAGAACCAAAATTATCAGCTTCTCTGAACTGGTTCAGAGTATCTTGCATGTTGGTTGTTAGTAAATTACTTCCAATGGCTGCTAAATATGAACGAAGCTCATCATCTTCAAATGCCACACTCTCCAGCACGCATATATTGGGATGAACAGGATTCTGGAAGAACTTGCGGTTCTTTCTCCTTGCCTTCATGGTAAGCGCAAAAGCCGCCAGCTCTCCAGCACGCTCGTCTATCTCAATGCCATAGAGATTGTGGGTGAGAATCATCTCAGGAATCTCTGAATGATCATAACCCTCCTCTTCGTAGATAGCATACAGCAGGTCAAAGGCATAGACTAGCATATGTCCCGAACCGCAGGCAGGGTCGCATACCTTGATGTCCTCTGGAGAATTGATTCTCAGGAAATCTGTTTCAGATTGTTCCGGTTTGATGTAATATTCCATCTGCTCGAACAGCCTGGAGTTTGGACGGTTGAGCATCCACAAACGACCCAATGAGTTCTCCACCAGAGAACGGACAATCCAGTGAGGTGTGAACAACTGTGTCGCTGCTGGGATATTCTCCTTGCTGATCTTAACATTCTTCTTCAGCTTCTTGAAAACCTCATCCTTTCTGGGAGCGATATAATCCTGGTATACCCAGCCGATTATCTCAACTTCCCTCCAATCGTCCTCAGGAATTATCTCATTGATATCCTTCACAATGGAATCAATATGCAGTAAGTTTTCAGGAAACAGAAGCTCGGTATAATCCTCAATCTTCTCGAACATGAAAGGCATGGTTCGGTTCAGGTAATTGCACAACCGCAGTATCAGATACTTGTACAACTCTTCATCCTCATTCTCAGCCTTCATATCAAGCACATGGTCAGAGTCCAGGTCCAGAAAATCCAGTTCAAGGGCATGTGTAATAATTCCCGGCTCGGTCCTCTCAGCACCATCCGAAGTGAACACCTTCACTGGAATGTAATCGTTGACTTCCATGAACTTCAGAGCAACAAAACGGTTGAACCAGGTATAGGTTACCTCATCCATCACCTGTTCATAGCCCTTGTGATTTACATCCTTGACCAGATGCTCTCTCTGTTCCTTTATCTTCCTGTTGAAGACCTTGCCACCGATAACAATAGAATCTGAATGCTCGGAATCCACAGGAAGGATCTCTTTCGGAAGGATTCCATAGAATGCAGCTCTGTCCTTTACTTCCTGGTTGAGCTTATCCCGCACAGTGTCCGAGAATTTGATGATGCTTGCCTTATCCATGATCAGAACAACCTGATATCGTTTTCATTAAGTATCTTTAGCAGGGATGCACGCAGTTCTTTGAGGTATTTGTCAAGCTCCTCTTCGGTTTTGATCGTATCCTTTGACTTGAAAACCGAAGTATCCTTAATTACTCTTGTAGACCGCACAGGAACAACAACCTCATCTGAACCTGCTTCAGGTTCCTTGATAATCTGTAATTGCTTGCTGATCTTATCATAGGCCTGGCTTTCAAGAGAATCCAATGTAGTGGATTGTGCCTGTACGAACACACAGTCTCCGGCTTGTGAGATACGTTTCTTGATATCAGAGAATGGTTGCAGCACGGAATCCATGAACACCTGAGTGAACTCGGGATGTGCCACCATCTCCTTTTCCAGCTCGACCGTGATAGTTCCTATATCTTTGAAAGTCTCTTCCTTAAGCTCAGAAAGAGTTTCTGAAAGGAAACTTTCAATTTCATTCTCCAGTGGTGGGAGTAACTTGATATCAGAATAAGTATCCTCTGATTCAAGAATGACTGCAATTTCCTGCACCTTGGACTTTGTTCCCTCGTCCATGAATTGCAGGTCCCTCCTAAAATTCTCGACCTTCTTCAAAACCCTTCTGAAAATCTCCACCTTAGTGCTTCCAAAGAAAGAGGTAACAGGGTCCACCTCTTCACGCAATCGTACTAGTTCATCCTTTTCATCAGCAACATTTTGAAGGAATGATGAAGGGTCAGTTACGTTCAGGATACTCTTAAGGAAGGACGCATATCCTCTTATCCCCTCTTTACCAGGGAATCTTGGCTCCTCCACATACCTTCCTTCAATTATTTCGATCTTATTGTACTCATCATTGAACAGGGAACGCGTGAAATCAAAAAGATCATTCTCCTTCTCAGGAATATTAGTTTTCTCGAACACATCCCTCAGAACCGACCTGACAGTCTTGATAACTTCAACGTTTGCCTTTTCCCTTATCTCAAGCACAAGTTTGTCTGCATATTCTTTTCGTATCAGATATCTCACGATCTCTTCAGCAGTTGGTTTTTTAAGGATCAGGTATGTTTTCTGGTACCTGAGTTTTATCTCATCCTTTGCAAACAGCGTAGCCACAAGACCCGAGATAGTAATTTCATTCCATCCAAATGGTTTGCGCCTGAATCTATCCTTGATATCCTGCAGCACAACAACATCATTCTTCTGATTCTTTACATTCAAATGTTCCAGTATTTCCCGAAGAGCAAGCTGGTTAGTTTCAGACGTCCCAACACCGAACTTCTCAAGGTCATCTGCCTGGAGTATCCTCAGGATCTCACTGTCACTTACAATATCCTTGGTAACATAACCGGACTTTTTGTAAACGTTCTCAAAGAGCAGGTCCAGACCATCCTTGATCCTTTCTTTAGGATTCGTCTTCTCGATGCTTGTGACTTCCTTCCCATCAACGAATATCCTGGCCTCGGAAACTCCATCCTCCATAGACTTCTTCGAAGCTACCCGAAGCTTTTCCTCATCACCCCTCTTTGCACTGAGGATTTCCCTTACCTCTCCAATATTCGTATTAGATGTATTCTGTGTGAGGTATTTGTTTATCCGCAAGTAATTCCGTATCTGGTTAACAAATTCAGCATCCTGCGGGAATACAAAAAGAAGAGTATCAGTGGAATCCACATTGCTTAAGTTATCTCCGCTTAACGACCTCTGTCCACTTCCTCTCAATACATCATCAGACAGAGGCGTCAGGAACTTGATGGTCAGGTCTGCACTACTAGTAGGTTTGGTCTTATCATCAATAGACTTGTGGAACTTATAGTCCATGTACTTAGCAGGACATATATCATCAAAAATGTAAGAGAACATCTCATCAAGTATCCTGTGCTTCTCAATATCGATGTTCTTTATCTCCCGGTTTATCTCCTGTTCCTCATTGGTAAGGAAATAATATCTGTCACCGGACTTGTGAATAAGGGTCTGTGCCTCCAGACGCTGGAGTGATGCAGATATCCTGTCTTTCAACTTCCTTTTATCTTCATCAACATGAGATATCGAAAGCACCACAAGGTTATCCAGACTCGGTTGCAGCACATTCACATGCCTTATCATAAAAAGTATCTTCAGGATATTACAATCTCCATCCTCAAGGCAACCATTATCCTTTGCCTGTTCAATGGTACGTGTAATGATAGGATCAAGGAAACTTTCTATCGTGTTATAGAATGTAGAAAAAGGCACCAGTACACCGAGCTCGTTCTCAGCATACTTTTCGGTTCCCTCCTTAAAAGCACTGAGCATGGAACGTTCACCCTTTGCAAGGTGTTTTCCTGTAAAACCTGTCTGCCTTATTTTATCAAATACCTTCTGCAGCACATGGAACTGATATGGTACAAAGGGATACACATTAACAAAGTCCTCATCTCCCTTGTACAGCTTCATCTCAGCTCCACCTGGAGAGAAGGTCAACAGGTTTTTCATTATCGTCTTCTTGTCCGTATAATAAGATGTCAAAGACTCCACATACACCTGTTTCTTTGCCAGGATCCTCTTCTTGATGACCTCATCCACATTAGCACTGGACAGGCTCAAACGTGTATCAAAACGCCCCTGGATCTTGGAGAAGTCATATCCTTTGACCTGGTCTTTCGTGACCGTATCAATGTCAGCCTGAGATGTAACAACAACCCACGCCTTTCCCGCAAGCTTCGTTCCAAGTTCTTCAACAATGGTCTGCAGGTTCAGCATCAACTCACTATTTTCGCCAATATACTGACCAACCTCATCAATAAGGAAGATTATCTGATGGTCCTTACCCTTTGAATCGCAGTACTTCTTCACCTTCTCCGCAAATTTCTCATTGCTGAAATGATAGTTACTGCCATCAGTATTGAACAATCCAACAAGAGAGTCACTGCTCTGATACTCACATTTGACAAGAGCATCTATAATGTCATCCGTCTCAAAAGCATAGGTATCCCGTTTCTCTTCCCAGGGTTCACCATTTATTTGCTTGAACTCATCCTTAAACTTCTCATAGAGACCTTTGTTGGTCAGATCTTCTTCCATTTCAGCGATCCAAAGAACATCACCGAAAAAACCTCGTTTCTCATTGAAAACCCTCATCAGTATATTAACAATGAGTTCATCGCTTCGAGTAAGGGTGTTAGCTTTAGAGTCAATGTTGAAAAGAATAACGTCTTTTGTACCATTATTAACAGCTTTTTCAATGGTAGCAAATAACTGTTGATCATCTATTTTCTCCCTGAAGAACTCCAAGGCAGATTTGCCCCTAACGACCCTGTTCTCCAGAAGATAGGACAACATCTTGATGAAATGGGATTTACCTGAGCCAAAGAAACCAGATACCCATACACCAACTTTATCTGTCGGCGTTTCTGTAGCATTGAAGTATCTCTCAAAGAAAAGGTCCAGATGCTTCAGTGATTCTTTAGTGACCACATATTCATCAAGTTCAGTATAGATATTCTCATCGTCTTCCTGATCGACTTTAATAACACCATTGATCTCTCTTTTGATGTCTTTCAGGAAGAGGTCTTGTATTTCAATCTCATTCGTCATTAACTCAACAACCTTTACTTTGAGAAACATTATCCGTGTTTATAAGCCTAAAAGCACGGTAATAATTTGCGTCCCTGAATTTCCCGAATAAACTAAGATCAAACCCACTGTACTTTCCGGGATAGAATGTAACAAGTGGTATGTTGCCAAGGAGTGGCTGCAAATTATTTAGAACACTGTGAGAGCGAACCATTGGCCAGGCTTTACCAACTCCCGTCAAAAAGATTAGCTGGAAACCATCATTATCATTCATTTTTTGCTGAATGGCGTTTTTCAAAATGTCTGGCTTTAACATCAACTTTAGTTTTTTGAGCAACTCATCAGAGCCTTTGCTCTTTTCAAAAGAACTGATCTTTTCTGCTGGTATTTTCTTTTCTATAATCTCAAGACATAAAGCATAAAGATCGATCTCAAGGACGGTAATTGATTTTCTTTCTAAAGCCGGTATTATCTTTGCGATGGTATCTCGGACAAGTAGTTCTTTTTCAGGAGGATAATCGAATATCCAGAAAGGAACTTCGTTGCCAAGACCCCTTGCGTGTAAAAAATCCTCTTTTTGAAGTTCATCCTTTAATAGTTCCAATCTCTCTTCGAGCTTCATAATTGTCAGTTAGTTATCTCCAAAATTATTTAAACATAGTCTTTTTATTTCGATAACTAACGAATTATATCTAGGATTGAGCCTTATTCAAACGCTCTATTTTATCGTCATTGACATCATAGAAAAAGAAATCAACTCCATCAACAAGACCACCATACCTTTTTAACCACTCTTTAGGAACACGCTTATCATTTCCAAATATCAAAAACTTGTGTTTAGCTCCCGTTTTTTCCAAAAGCCACACATGTTCTGCAATGGTTGCAAACTTTGCTGGTGGCAAGGAAATTCCACGAACCATTGTATAGAATTTAGCATCTCCTACAATTTCATTGTCATCAGATAACATATCGAATATTTTAGGAACACCAGGATATTTTCCAGCAAGCAACTGTAATGAATAGTATTTAGACATAAAGATGCGGGCATATTCTTCGAATTCAGCTGCAGAGATGGATATTTCTTTTGGCGCATATTCTTCGTTTTGTTGTTTAACTTCCACGTGCCTTTTTTTAGTAAAAATTACAACTTGTGCATTTAAGTCAACGCTTGTATTCCACCCCATGCTTAACCAACCGTCGATTGCATGCGTATGTGAACCACCACTATTCGCCCACCAAGCCGGGTATTCTCTTGCTGATTTTGGGAGATTGAATCCCAAAATGTTCTCTACTTCCGCAAAAGTTAGTTTCATGACATCGTTTGCACTGTTCTGAAGGTAAACACCAAGGTTTGAATATTTTCCCATTTTCTTACTCCTTACATTGGGATTTGCATTTAATAGTAATTCCATATCTTTTCTAGTTCTTTTTTGTGAAATAGACTCGCATCATCACCTTGTAGTGAACCATCATATTTATCAAATAATTGAATCTGTCGGAAAAAGCCAGGTCCTGGAATTTTACTTTCTTTTCTAACTACCAAGGAAGACAATAAGGGTTCATTTTTTTCCATATTTTGAATTATCATAGGATTAAGTCCTTCTCTTACAAGGAGTCCTACACTACCTGGATTCAATTGTAGACCTAAGTAATTCAAGACTTGCTTGTATGTTGCTGTTTGTTGTTTTTTTGCAATATCAACCAAATAATGTTGTAGTTCTTCAAAATTGAGTTGTGAATTTTGGAGTTCGTTTTCTGATTTTCTGCAGACTATTTCATCCCACTTATCTTCATCCCACTCATCACTTTTCCAATCAAAGTCCCAAATTAACTTCAATTCTTCCGTATGTATTGTTCTTCGGTCAATGACATTTGATAAATCAATATCAAACATTGATTCCATTGTATCAAAAAACCCTTTTCCAGGAAGGCTTTGTTTTTTGTTGACGACCAGAGATGAGAGAATAGGTTGGTCTTTTTCAACATTATATTGAATCAAAGGATTAAGAATAGGATCTGTTAGTTGATTTTTTACAGTATTAGGAAACGTAGGTATTTTGTATGATTTCAATATATCGCTGTAACATATCGTACTGTGTTGTTTTGCGACTTCAATGAGCTTAGTATAGATTTCAAATGGTTTGATTGTAGAGGGCATGTCTATCAATAAAAGTTACTATTATACTGTATAAAAACAATGTGATACTTGTTTAACTTTGATTAAATATCAAAATAAACGAAGGGTTCAATATGGACAGGGTACAAATACTAAAACGTCTCGAAACACGTCTGCCTAGTTGTTCAAAGTTTGAAGAAATGGTGATAAAACATTTACAAGAGAACTATTTTGCTTTTGTGTATCAGGCTATGTACATACAGCTTGGATATAAGGAACGAAACAACAAATTCACGAATCAGGAATTTAAGGAACTTTTATCCAATAATAATTTTGTTGATTTCATTAATGAGGTTTATAGAACACATTTATCTTGGGAAGGAGTGAAAGAGGTCAAAAACCGTTTACAGCAGGTCGAAGACTTCGATGATTACGTAAGTTCCCTACAGGCTTTTGAATCCTGTGACCCTATAACGTACAAAAATGGAAAAGAGATTCAAAAAAATGCATTCAGTTTTGGCACGAAAATATTGCATTTCTATAATCCAGATGAAAATCCGATACTTGATTCCTTTGTAAGGACAAATCTCAAAATAAAGGGAGAAATGGACAAAGATCTCTGTATAGAGTTTCGAGAAGGTGCACGGGAATTTGCACAACTCCATCACGATTATTTTGTTTATTTTAATGAATCTGAGAACATTCGTCAAGAGCTAGCAAAAAGACATATGACAAGCGATTTCCCAATTATGGAGATATTTGATATGGCTTTGTATGAGCCTGAAAAATAGTTGTTTATGAGTCTTCACCTAGAACTTTCAGAAATACACATTCAACACCTGCTCCAGTTTCACCTTAAGCCTCTCCTCAACACACTTATTCCCTTCCATCGACCAAAACGGCACATCAACCGCTTTTACCCTAATACTTTTATCCGTACTACCCTGCTTAACAACAAAAATGCAATCTTTTGCCAGTTTCTCAGACGTATTTGGATATATCAACACGACCTTCTCTGTTCCTCTTCTGTACGCATAGCTGATCATCTGATACATATCAGATTGAGATATGCCTTTCTTTGAATCACTATTATCCAGATCCCAGCGAGGTTTGTATTTCGTATCGATGATTATCTGCTCGCCAGTCTCTTTGTTCGTGAGCAGGATATCATGCTGGAGATTGAATGTTTTAGGGTCATCATGCAGATAAAGGTCTGATTTTTGAGCTTCCACCTTGAACCTGTCACTGAAATGTTTTCGTATAAAGCCTGTTATGAACTCTTCAAAGATAAGTTCCATAGGGAATAACAGACTCCAATTCCTCATATCGTAGCTCTCATGGGAATATACCTGGTTTTCCAGTATCATACTGCATATATGGACTATCTCTTCATAATCGCCGTATAAGGGGGATATTTGGAGGGTTGAGAGTTGTTGCGAGGAACATACCTGATCATCCACTTCATCCAGCACAAAAATTATCTCATTCAATAATCTCTGGGTTTCAGGGATTCTGGCCTTTGAAAGTAATAATCTAATGCAATATTTGATTATACGATTCAGCGAATTGTCAAACACAAACGGTTCATAATCACAATCTATCTGATGATAATTACAATATGATATTCGGTTCACATAACGGGTGAAATTTATCCGGCCACGTGGTGTCTGTAAAGCCTCAGACACTTCTTCATAAGCAGAGTAAGGCTGACTGCTTACAACCTCATGTATTTGATTTGCAAATAAGTATATGATTAATTCCGGCAGTTCATATATTTCACATCGATCAAGAAAAGCCTGATTGAACGGGAACTTTACTCTATTACAGTAACTGAACCAATAGAACAAATGGCAATGCATAAGCTCTCTGCTAATATTAGTTATATTTTTGAAGACCTTCGGAAATATCTCTACTTTGAAGTCCTCAAAATGAATGAAGCCTATGTAGTTCCTTGCCTTGGCAAGTTCTCCATCAAAAATCAGAAATGGTTGATAATTGTTGCTCTTTTCGATAGATTCATCTTCTTTCTTAGATGGCCAGACCTCTTTGTATTCCCGCCATAAGGAATACAAATATATTTCAAGGGCCCTTCGGTCAGGAACTTTGAACTGCTCACCGTATTCAAATATCTCTTTCATGGGACTATTGCTGTATTTGCCAGTCATATTGTTCTGTATTATATTTCACTGACCAGTTGCTTTCTTTGAAGATATCCTCAATGATATCGGTCTTACCTGAAAAATATTCCATTAGAAGTGGTATTACTTTATTGCGAAGGACATCAACTATATCAATACTGTTCATGAAATATCCATGACCTATAAGATAATCAGCTGACTTCTTACGATCATATATCTCTTTATTTATATGTCTGAGAATACTGCGTTCCTCATCAGATAATAAAGTATAATCCGGGAAATATCCAATGAACTCGAAACGCCTTCTAAGTGCAATATCAATTAATGCAATTGACTTATCAGCCGTATTCATAGTTCCTATAAGATAAAGGTTCGGAGGCACTCCAAAGACCTTGTCTTCGTGTGGAATATTGACCTTAAGTTCATTCTTGGCTCCAATGCGCTTGTCCTCTTCCAGAAGTGTAATCAATTCACCAAAGACCTTTGATATATTGGCTCTATTAATCTCGTCAATTATTAGGACATATCTTTTTAATGGAACAAATTTGCTTTTTTCATTTCCAATATGACCTTTTTTGACTAATTTATCCAACAACGGTCCATAATAAAATTCATTGACCTGTTTTAGGTCCATCTTTCCTTCATAAAGATTATGAAGTGCATCTATACTTAACCTGTCATTTTCTTTACCTGATTGTTTTCTGAAACCTAAATAATTAGGATAAAGTTCGGTAATCCAAAAAGACGAAGTGCCCGGGTAACTCTTTATTTCTATTTCTTCTTTTTCTTCTCTTTTAAGTGGCTCTACAAATTCTGCAAATACATTAAAAAACGGTCTGAAATTCTCTTTCGTTTTGTTTGCTTCTAAGTAGTTTTTTTCTGCCCTTTTACACATCTTGTAGAATATCCCTTCTGTTCTTCTGAATTTTAAAGAAGAGTCTTCAAAATCAGGACGGATACCTAACATAAAATCTTCATAACTGTAATTCTGGTGAAATGTAATGAACTCTATTTGTCCTTCTTCCCTTAAGTTATCAAACACTTTTTTATTTTCTTCATGACTTCTACGACTGCCAGTAATTATTTCAACTGCTCGGTCAATGGTGTTAAACGTTTTTCCAGTTCCAGGAGGTCCATAAAATATGGTATTGCAGGGAAATATTGGTATGTTTGTATCTTTTTTTACAGTTGTTATTTTATCGGATGCAAATCTGACTCCAAAATATGGCTTAAACAAAATTTCATTTGCTTCATCAAGTCTTTGAGGTAAAATTTCAGTTAACGTACTATTCCCGCTTGGGTAGATATGTTTCCTATTTCTCTTCAGTTCTTCTGGATACGGTTTTATTGCATCTTTTAGGTATTTAACCTCTCTGTAGATCCAAGGTTTTCCATCATTAGTGATATTTTTAGGAACATAGTTCCATCTACTAGATTCGATTCTCGCTATCGCAAAAAGTTCATTGGCTCCAATCGTTATATAAACATAATCCCCTTGCTCAAGTTCATTTTTAAATCTCTCACCTTGACCTCTTCCTGTTTCTTCGTGTAAAACAATCCATTTATTCTGTTTAAAGGTTTCAAGAATTTCAGAATCACTTTCTGTTTTAAATGAACCATGGGACATTTTGTATAATTTATGATTCCCAAGGGATATAGTTAATAATTTGTCTTGATTTCCATCATCCATTTCTAAATCTCCACGTTTTCATCTTTATAAAATTAATGAATTATACCCCCTTGTTTGAATAAATAACATTCACCGCCTCAAATTAGATACCATACTTTTTTTTGTATGGCTTATGTTGATCAGTGTTAACCAGTCATATTCAAAAGCTTACATTAAAAATCTAAATATGTTCTTGCAACACCGGTTGATAGCTACACATACACCAGCCAGGTTTCCCTTTCTCCATTTCATGAGTGCAGTCTATACAAGGCACTGGTTTTTCTTTTAATGTCTCTTCAATTGTTAATACTCGACCATTTAATTTTTTACATGTATCACAAGAACCAACTGAAGATATCTTTACCTTCTTGTATCCTTTTTGCTTCAAATCCATTAGCTCCATTTTTGCACTGTGCTGTAGATATGAAATGAACTCATTACCTAGTTTATAATGTAGCAATGCAAGTTTGAAATTTATACTCTTGAGTTCAAATAGATCCGTTTTCTCTAGTAAAAGATCTTTGTACATCCCAATACATGTCGAAACATATTGTTTTTTGCCCATTTGTTCATGCTTCTGGAAAAAATCGTCTTTTTCAATTCCATGTTCCTTTAAAGAATAGAATTCACTTGTAGCAAGTGCTTCATCTTCTGTAAGACAGGTAGATGGAAACAATATACGAGATGAACGCACGTAAATGTAATTGTCACAGTGCGAGCATTTCTTCTTCCTTTTAGGTGGTTTGTCAAGTTTCATATCACAATAGGGACAGATGAGGTCATAGCTGATCTCATAACCTACATTTTTATTCTCTGATACCTGGGGAACAGGCTTTATCCCTTCCTTTCGTATCTGAGCAAGTTTTTCTTTCAATTCATTATGTGTTGACGATAGCAGCTGCATAATCGAGTCTTTGAATTGCAAATTATCAATGATGGATGGCAAAATAGGTGATCTTGTATTAGATGGAAGAGACATATTTGCAAAAACCAGCTCATCTTTAAATTCAAAATCAGCGTCCAAAGCATAGATAGGGTACGTTCCAGTTCCAAATTCATTTTCTAGTTTTAAAGACAAAACTTCTTTGAACATATCTGGATATTGATTTATGTAACGCTTGTTTTTAAATCCAACAGAAGATGCCATGGCCACAATTTCATCTGGAGTAATATCTTTTTTCATCAAGTATTTAGCAATCAAGACCAAATTACCAGGATAATCACCATCACATGAAACAAGTGACCTCTCCAATGTGTCCTCATCCTTGTGCAAAATCGCTGCTAATAACAACGCACTTAATGAATATCCCTGGAATGAACTGTTTTTGTGATATTTACGTAGCAAAAGTATGACATCGACTGCATCTTTGTAATTACTGTATAAAAGATGTCTTTCAAGTCCATAATAAAAAATAAAAACATAACCAATATCCACTTGCTTTCGAACATCTCCCAACCAGTTCAGGTATACCCACCTTTGTTCAGAGCTTAGATTTTCATATGATGGATAATAACCAACACTTTCATTAACATCTATTGAAGAAGATTGCTTCACACGTAGTTTAAATGACAAAAGACTCGGTTCCATACTAAATGAAAATGTGATCCTGAACAGTTCATTTTCAAATAAGATATCGGTATCTTGTTCGGGATCATAGTTTTTGAATTTACCATCTGCAAACCATAGCAATTTGAAAATTTTGTCGTTGGATGTTAAACTATCAAAATACGTTGCAGGAACATTGCTGTTTAGAATATTATTTTCTATTATTACTTTTGTGGGCTTTTCACTAACCGTTTTCTTTTTGAAGATGTCAAATAATCCCATACTTACTTATCTAAATTAATTGGATTTTAATTTTGTTATTTTGTTATGTAATGTATAAAATGTTGCAATAGATATCGCAACCAACATTAACTAAAAATAAATTAATTCGTATTGAAGCTCGCTTCGAGTTCACGATATTTTTGGTCTTCCTTTGGTACTGGGAACTTCGTGCCAACTATTTTTTCAATCTCCAACCCAAGAGAATTCAGCAGACCATTTAATTCCCAAATACTAATCTTTAAATCTTTTTCAGAAGCAATTTTCTTTGCTTTCTCAGGCATTTTGATAATTTCATCGTAAAGGCCCGCATTCTTAGCATTCTTTACCATTAGCTCACCCGCTTTTAGCTTTCCTTTACTCTTGCCTTCTATTTTTAGACCCATATGCCGAAGCATCCCATTATATCTCCATTGTTTTAAATGCACCTTCCCTTTAAGCCCTGCGAACCTTGTCTCGTCACATAACTTGATAATAGGAACAAGTAAATCCAATTCTTTAGCTAAGTCTAACATTATCTTTCCAGAATTGTCATTTTCTCCAAACATGTGTTTCTCCATTTTGACAGCACATTACTTTTAGAATAGAATTATAGTCAATCATATTTAAGCTAATTTTTGTGACTAGTATATTTGATTATCTCTACATCTTACTTTTAAAAAAATACCATCATATCTAAAAAAACATATAACCAATGTAGCTTCTTTATTAATAAAATGGGGGTGATCTTCATTCATCAAAACATAAACGAATCATTCAAGTTTTCAAATCGGCACATCCCAATGGAATATGCGTGTGATTCTAACGGAGATGTTCTGTATATTACCCAGAGAGAAGAAACTGAAGCTGCTTCTGAGCTTTTCTGTTTGTTATGTGACAAAGAAGTAATTGCAAAGAACAAGCAAGATTTCCCAAAGAGAAGATGGCATTTCGCCCATAAAGCAAGTGGAGAAAAAGAACATTCACTAGAATCCATAATCCATCTAAATGCCACAATGAAGGTCTATGACATTTTAAGCTCAAAATTAGATTCAGGTGAATCCTTTATCTTCAATTTTAGATGCCCTCGATACGATATTGATCAATACTACAACAGAATTCCTTATCCTCTTGAACAAAAAGATGGGATCCGAACTTCTGACTCTTATACTTTTGACATGTTGAACAATGCAACAGCTATTGAATTAGAGAAACCATACTCAAATATTGTTCCAGATATTTCTATCTGGAATAATAACAAGATAATAGCTGCAATTGAGATTATCTCAACTCCTGATATAGGTCTTGAAAAAAGACAGTTATATAATAAACATAAGATTCCTGTTATTTTTATTGATGTCTCAATCATTGAAAACTACCTATATTTTGAAAAATCTTCATTTGATGAAGAAAGTATCATTTCTAATGTAATATATGCTGTAATCTTAAACAATACCTGCCAAAAGTACTGTGATTTTACCCATTTGCTCACTACTAAGAAAATGCTACTCGATCACTTCAAGAGAAAAGAAATACATGAGTCTCGAACTAAAGTAAATGAATTTCAGCAGGCATTTACTCTTATAACTGAGGAAATTCCAACAATTACTCTTCCTAAGGTTTTACAAGAGACACACAGAATTAGAATAGATTCTCTTTCTCTTCCCAGAGAAGCAATTGATATCTACACGAGTGCCGGTATTGAAGAATTGTATCCTCCCCAAAGTGAGATAGTAAACAAAGGTCTTTTGGAAGGAAATAATATCCTTGCAGCCATTCCAACAGCATGTGGGAAAACACTGGTTGCAGAGCTTGCTATGCTCAAACATGTTCTTAATGGCGGCAAAGCCCTCTACATTGTTCCTCTAAGAGCCCTTGCAAGTGAGAAGTATGAAAGATTCAAGGAATTCGAATCACTAGGCATAAAGACGGGAATCTCTACCGGAGAACTTGAGTCAAAAAGCGAACAACTCGGCAAGAATGATATCATCGTTTGTACTTCTGAGAAAACAGACTCAATGCTTCGCAATGGTACAACGTGGCTACAAGACTTATCCATTGTTGTTGTGGATGAAGTCCATCTCCTGGGAGATTCTCTAAGAGGTCCTACCGTAGATATTGTTATCACAAAGCTAAGGAGTATCCCAAACCTACAGATAGTCTCTCTTTCTGCCACAATTGGAAATGCTGAGGTTCTTGCAGAATGGTTAGATGCTGAACTTGTTGTCAGTGAATGGCGACCAACAATACTGAATGAAGGAATTGCAATCGGCAAAGCAATGAACTTCTTTACCGGAGAAAATCTTCACCAAGAAAAAATAAAGCATGATACAAAGGACATTAGTGCAAATATTGTCCTTGATACAATAGAGCAAGGAGCTCAATGTCTTGTCTTTGAAAGTAGTCGAAGAAATTGTGCAGGCTTTGCTAAGAGATTCTCAAATATTAAGAATCAGGAACAAAGAGCAATAAATGCGTTGTTAGATAGTGATACCAAGAAAGAACTCGCTGTAATTGCCGATGAGGTTGAACTGTCAAGTAATACCGGTGAAGCAAAAATCCTTGCAGACTGTATTCGTAACGGTTCCGCATATCATCATGCCGGTCTTAATGCCACTCAGAGAAAACTTGTAGAAGAAGGATTCAAGAACAACTTGATCCAGGTAATTTCCTGTACACCAACCTTAGCAGCGGGTATAAATCTTCCAGCACGAAAGGTTATAATTCGAAATTATTCCCGTTTTAATCCAGAATGGGGTATGGTTCCTATTCCTGTTCTTGAATATAAACAAATGGTAGGAAGAGCAGGCCGACCACATTTAGATCCAGAAGGTTTTTCTCTACTTCTTGCTAAAGAAGCTGGCGATATAGATGAACTAAAAGAAAAATATATCTTCGCAACAGCAGAAGATATCGATTCATACCTACGTGATGAATCAATTCTACGCAGTCATGTACTCGGAATCATAAGCAGTAGTTCATCGATATCACAACAAGGTATCATTGAATTCTTCCTAAGAACATTCTCTGCACATACCGGCGATGATAATGAATTTATCGAAAGTATCTGTTCGTGTATCGAATTCCTTCAAAATCATGAAATGATAACAAATGAAAACAATCTTCACATGCCTACCAAGCTTGGACTATTGATTTCCCGGATGTATATTAATCCACTGGCTGCAGCAATTATCACTGAAAAATTGGAATATGCAAAGCAATCAAACATGAAATTAACAACTCTCTCTTTACTCCAATTAATATGTATAACCGATGAAATTAGACCTGTTTACATAAAGAACAATGAATTGGCAGAGTATTCATGCATTGCCCTAAAGATCAAAGAAGACATTATCTTTCCCCCAGATGAGCATGCTGATCTTTCTTATGAATATCAATCTTATCTTGAATCATTAAAGAATACCTTAATCTTAAAAGACTGGATAAATGAAGTTGATACTGAAGTCATTGTTGAAAAATACTCTACCGGTGAAGGAGACCTTCATAATCTATCCAGTGGCGCAGCAAGAATTGCTTCTGCAATCAATCGAATTGCCGCTCTTCGAGAATATGATATCCCTTTTAATGGACTTGATACTCGTTTGGAATATGGGGCAGGTCCTGAACTTGTTGAGCTCCTTAAAATAAAGAATGTAGGAAGAAAAAGAGCTAGGTTACTATATACAAATCATGTCAGGTCTGTTGAAACATTAAAAGCTTGTTCTTTTGAGCAAGTAGCCAAGCTGCTCGGTGAAAAGATAACCTTAAAGATATTCAAGCAACTGTCGATGCCAGTACCATCCAGTGTGGAAAACTCTATTCAAGCCGCAATAAAAAACTCTGCAATTGATGCTCAAAAATCCCTCTTTGATTTTTAAATATACGTCATTTCTTTGTATATTGATTAGAGCTAAAAAAGCATCAAGGCTAATTAGAAAAAATAATGAAATATACCCTTCAACCATGTCTGCTTAGCTAAAAATAGTGAAATCAATCACTTAGGCGGTATATCCTATTATTACTGTGAAAAATAAACTAAAATACTCCATTAATCTCTTTACATAGCCATATGCCTTCCTAAATGGTGAAAGATACCATCTTCAGCCCCCTACTACCAAATCGTTTCCTGTTCTTATCTTTCAGGAAAGCTAATCCATATCTACTAATAACTGCTCTAATTTATCAATTGTATTTTCAGTAGCAAAATGCAAGATGCCGATTCCACCTGCTTCTTCCCAACTTTTAATATTTTGAGTATTATCGTCTATAAGAATACAACTAGTGGAAGAATACATCTTTTTATCTGAACGCCTGCAGATAATAGCTTTATCTGCAAAGTCCTTGCCAATCTCTCTGGCCAACCATTCATATTTTCCTTTTCTGCTGAATTTTGCTACGCTTCCTCTTTTAGGATTTGGATGTGCTGAAAGGATTGTTGTATTGTAATTCAGTAGATAATCAACAAGCTCTCTACCATCTTCTTTCCAAGACATCTCTGACCAAAAAGTGATTTCCTGGGATTCGATTATCTTCCAGAACTCATCTCTGTCTGAACTGTGCAATTTGATAAGTCCAGAAGAAATACTGTTGCAGGCATTATCAAAGTCGGTGATTACATTGTCCATATCAAGGTAAATCCTGTATTGGATATTGGTGTGAAATGGAACATTTATTTTACTAGTCATGATAATTGATGGAGAATTTTATTATTGCTTTCTTGTTTTGGATATGAACAATGATTCAATAGAATACATCAATGAGATTATTTACTTGTTCAACAATGATTTTTCGATCTTTCATTATTTCATCCATTGCTTTAGATGTATAATGCGCTGAACCATTCCTATAATTTGAAACTGTTTTGCATGATTCGAATACTATATTTTTTTTCTTGTTAAATCTAGCCAAAAAATAATTATTTGCCTCTTCTGCGATTGGGTTAAAGCTGTACTTTTTGCAATCATCAAAGACGTATGGCCAAGACCCTAAAGTTATAGTCATATCTTTTTTTCCAAGAATATTTTTCAAACTAGCAGGTAAATTCCTGAAAAGATCACCAGGGATTGGGAATCCATGTTTTTTGTGAATTTTTTTCCTCAAATTTATAGAAACTTTTTTGTGAAGAAGGCTTTCCACCCCTTTTCCATAACTTACCAAAGCTATTGTAAAATCAAATTCATCCTCATTAACTGACTTAGGAATATCCAACACTAGACGCTCTGCACTCATAAAGAATTTTTTAACATCGCCATCTTTAATTTTATTAAAATTAATTGTGTCTTTCTTTAAATGATTGTATTTTTCTTTAAGCTTTTCAAGACCGGGATAGTCAGTTTCTATTTCCATTGCTTTATCGATTGACTTTTCAGCATTCTTGAAGTCTAATAACTGCTCATAATTTAAGCCCAACTTCTTCCATATCTCTGGGAATTGAGAATCAATATTAAGTGCATCTCTTAGATATTTTATTGACTTATCATGCATGCCCAAGTCAAAATACATATGAGCAGTATATTCATTTGCTGAAAGCTTATACCCTTTATCCGCACTTAGCTGTTCAATTGACTTTTCAGAAAGAAGAAGTGCCTCCTCTACCAACCCTTTAGTAAATAAGACATCACATGCAATACAAACGATGTCATGATGAATGCTTGGTTTGGACAATTTAGTGCTATAGTCCAAAATATGATCTAAAACTTCTTTAAGCACATTCGATTTCTTTATGGGAATTAAGTTATTAATGCACAACCTAATAGCTGGAGGGAGAATTTCAATTGCTTCAATTTCTTCTTCTAGTGTAAATTCCTGTTCAATATCATCAACTTCTTGCTTACACTTATCTATAGAACTCAGAGTCTTGATGAGAGGCAAAATTGCATTTAAAATATTTTCAAGACCTTTCTGATTGTTGTCTTGCTGGAAATCAATGGAAGCTAAGTAAAGGTATGATTGAGTAACTATCTTTTTTTCAGAGGATAATATCAATTTGATAAAATCTTTTTTTGCTTCTGAAAAATTACTTTGATTATATTTAGAAATAGCAAGATTTAATTTAATCTGCTCATTTTCTTTAATCTTTAGTGCCATATTCAGATATTCGGCTTCACGTTCAAATTGGAATGAATTTCTTAGAGATTCTGCAATTGCTGCAAGCCTATAGTGGTTTTTGTTTTGTTCTTCTTCACGCAACTTTTTATCATCTAGTTTTTCTGCAGTCCATGAAAAGTACTTATCAATTTGAGTTATTCGTTCTTCCGCTTTATCTACAAGATCATTTCTTTTATTTTCTCCTAAAGAAACAATATCATGCAAACATTCATATTCCCAATCAAACTGTTCAGTTCTTCTATATGTGCAAGCAAGATTCCACATCAAGCTTAACTTTTCAGCTTTGTTAGCTCTTTCAATTCTTTCTCTAGCATTGTTAATGTGATCTTCAGCATCACCATTACCAAGCAGAAAATCCATTTCTGCCATTCTCAGCAGTGATAACGTAGTTACAATACGAGGATTTTCGTATTGTTCAAAAGTTTTTCTACCTCCCTTTCTTTTCCTTTTATTGACTCTAAGCGTTTTAGATGAAAAATCAAATAGTTCCTCATATGCAGAATATGCCTTTTCAAATTCCATTTTATCTCTATTGATGTCACCTAATTTACTAAGGTATCCTGCTTTTTTGTAGTCATCTTCAGTATTTTCATTTAAAAATGCATATGTAGTTTCAGCAACATCAAAAAATTTATTCAAGTACATTCTATCTGCAAATAGCTCCAAAGACAGAATCGTTCTATTTTTCTGAGTGAAAGTAGCAAGATAATCAGTTAATTTCTGGCTGTCTAATGTATATGTACCATTCAATAGTTGTTGCTTTTCTTTCAAAGACAGAGAGTTGAACCATATTACAGAGGTGATTGAAAATGCATCCGCTAAAAACTTGATGTACATTAATGAAATTTTTAGCTCAGATAATTCATCAACTATTCCAATGTCATAATCGGCCAATATTTTTATCAGTTTTTCTTCAAAACCCAAAGTCAAAATATTGATTGCTAATTGCCATTCTGCATTTGCCGGATTTGAACTGTAATATTCAGAGTTTGCAATATTTTCCGATAAATATTTTAGAAATTCAAAATTTTCTTTTTTTTCAGTATCTGAATCCCAATAAAACTCCCCCTTCCTTGAAAAGTAATCAAGATCGAAATGACTTGTTTGATATTCCTGCATTACATCACGAATAGCATTTGCTGCTTGATCATCTTTGGTTTCAAGAGCAATTTCATATCGTTGATTGAAATATTCAATACTTTCATTTAGGCTTCTCATGTGCATTTGGGAATATTCTTCAAGAAAATCCTCTTGTTTAATATTAAAAAGCCCATCCCCACGTTCTTCAAAGACAATAGGAAGGCGAAATGTGTGTTTCAAATCCTTATCTACAATTTTTTTCTTTTCCTGATTATTAATCGATGAATAAGGATTGAATATTTTGTTTACATCGTAATATGAACCATCCAACAATAATTTCTGGATGTAAAGAGCAGTATTTTGGATAGCATTTACATCTTTTTTTATTATATCATAAACATGTAAAGAAAATCCTGGATCTCTTCCTCTTCTAAGAAGAAACATGTTTTGAAGAATACGATGCTTACCAATCTCTTTGCGACTATCATCGTCTGCTTTATTGATAATTGTGTACAAATGCTTTCTTGAATCGATGTTATAAGATTCCCATAAAAAATACTCAACTACATTTTTCTCAAATTGCATTTCCAACATTCCCTGTAAATCCATACAATAAACACTGTCTAATTATTTAATTATATTTGTTTAAAAACAAACTAATGACTTAATCATCTTAGGAGAATGTTTTTCAACTTTTCAGCAGCATCTTCGCCCATCTCAACTACATGAAGTCTTATTCCATACTTTTCTGAGATATCTGCAGCTTTCTGCCTTTCAAAATCAAGTTCCCTTCGGATAACTTCCAGGCCAGTGATTCATTTCTTCTTAGTATCCCTTTGCCTGTGATCCTGGATGCGTTCAGGATAAGAATCAAGCAGTATTATGTCCGTATAGAACTCGTAATCCATATGGGTGAATATCACATCGATCTCTTCCATTACAGTCGATTTCCCAACACCCCTTACTCCGGTAAAGCAGATCCTTCGAAGAGGATTCAGATCATCCTGAGAGGAGTCTGAAAAAGAAAAGACTGGTTTAGTTCCAGTCATAGTTACCACCTCTTTCCAGGTACTTGTCTGCATCGACAAGATCAGTAAGTTCCATATTTTCCAGTGATTCAAATGGAATTGTAGAGCGCTTATTGCCCTTACTTAAGAGAATATCCCCATCCGGACCTATTATGAAGTAGGAATTAAGCATATCTTCTGCAGATTCAAAAGTTGGACTGGAACCATTGTTAAGTATCAACCCACCATTTATACTCCTGAAGATGTCAAACTCTTCACTGGTTAGGGTAAGGTCAAAAGCATCATCATTCTGACCTTCCATGGATAGTATCTGAAATATCTTCCATCTGTCCGGAGCCAGAGATGATATGAACGGTTTCATATCCTCAAAGTTGTTCATTTTGGTGATGGTGGAGTTGATCTTCAGCTTCATTCCGTTCTCACGGATAAGCTTGCAGACCTTACGGATATGTTCCACATGACTTCCGTTTCCCCTTCCAAGTTGTTTTTCGATATGTTCATCGGCAGAGTCGACAGATATTCCCACCCAGTCCACATACTTACTCATTTCCCTGAGTTTATTTTCACTGAGTAGAGCTGCATTTGTAACAATACTAACTGTGAACCCCATATCCTTTGCCATCTTCAAAAGGTGGTTTAGGTTTTTGTATAACAGAGGCTCTCCACCAGCAAAGTTGATTTTTTCAATTCCTTTTGCCTTTAAAGTTTCAAGTTTCTGTCTGGCTTTTTCGATGTCTTTGAATTCCCCACTCATGCTCTTGTAGAAACAAAACCTGCACTTGTAGTTGCAGTTCATGGTCACATGCCAGTTTACGGATCTGATTGCTTTGCTTGTCATCGGATGAAAATCCGTTTCAGAAAATATAATAATTTTTTAGATTTACCTATTATTTAATAAATAGATTTATTAAATAATAAACTAATTTTAATCAAACACAAAGAGCCAGAATATGAAAAGTAAAGAAAAGATTCACATAATGAGCGCTGGTGCAAATGTGCATAACACATTTAGAACAGCTATTTATGAAATCGCACCTGCATCCGAAGTCTATGTCATTGCAGAAAAAAGAATCTATGAAAATTCTGATATCCCAAATAGACAGGAGGCAAGAGAAGCGATCAGAAAGTCTATAGAAGAACTAAAAGAGCTTGGTACAAAAATAGCAAAAAAAGGAGTTCATGAGATAGTTATAGAAGATGATACTCTTGACTATATCAAGGATGCTGTCTTTGAAATATATAAGAATAAACCCGATGCTCAATATTATTTTAATGTATCCAGCGGAACTAAAGCATTATCAATTGGTCTTTTTATGATGGCATTGTGGTTTGAAGCAATACCTTACCATGTAGATATAGAAGAAAGAGCTAAAAAGATATCAATTCCAAAGGTCCACATTGAAGATTTTCAGGCAAATCCAAACAGAGTAACCGTATTGAATATCTTGGACAAACAAAAACCCTTAGGTGATGAGAATTTGAAAACATTATCCCGAAAAAAGCTGTTTGAAAAGCTTTCAAAAGAATATATTCCGATAAGAGATAAGAAAAGGGCAAACCGAGAACTAAAAGATGGTGTATTCAATTCACTGACAAGGGATCTTCTCAACTGGAATTTAATTGATGAAAGGCATGTAGAAGGCAGCAAAAAGGAGAAAGAGTATATTTTGACATCGGATGGAGAATTTACTTTAAAATTTGTAAGCCTTAAAGGAAATTATGTTTAAAAATATTGCTCTGTAGAAATCCTCTACTTTTGTGGGCATAACATGAGATAAAATTATTACAAATGTTTCTGACGAGACTGATGAAATACAATCAATTTAAGTGAATGATGTTTATTTCAATAGTTTTTCTACATAGCCCAATTTCTTCTATATTTTTATAGATTGCTAATTGATATTGTTGGTTATGCTCTTACAGTAAATGAGATAATATTCCTGTAACAATATGAAATTTCTTATAAATATAATTTTTTTAAATACTATTTAAGTGAATCTAGCACTAATTTGCAACTAAATCTTAACACATTTGTAGCAAACAAGCAAAAAGTTTGTACGTAGAATGTATCTACATTAATAGAAGTGCCATACGTCAAGACAATACATTTTCTTTTATTATGAACTCAAAGTATGCAGATTTTTGATTGATAGGCAATTAATAACCTTATCGTCCATTTCTTTTTCAAAATCAAATAGCTTAAAGGTATTAATTCAAAAAACACATACGTTAAAAGCATGTGAATGTAGTTGCAATATACCTTGCAATTCTAAATAACACTTACATTCCTCATTAATAGTAGCAACTCTTAAAAATTAAGTATAAACGTGTATTGCTGCAAATAAGCTAACAATTTCTTTAGATTAAGGGACATTATAAAAATATTCAATGAAGAGGCTATTTCAATCGACTCCATCTAAATGGTAGACTCACATCTATTCCACAATATCTTCTCTCTGTGGACATCTGAGCAAATCCTCGAGATTAATTGTGTTCGAGCACCGGATAAGTTCGAAAAGAACACAAACCAAAAAAATATCATTATAAAAACTTAGTTTAATGCAAAGATGTTATCAAGTTAAGCAAAGAATCACTCTTGAAATCTCTTTCACGTATACATGTTTTCTATAATTCTCATATGTAAATCACGTGCAGTAGAAAAAGCATCTACATAAACTAGTAAAACCGAGGGACGATAAGTAGATTCAATAATAAATAGCTGCAGGATAAATCAATAAGAAAGTGGCAAACATCAGGAACTTGTCTCAAACTGATCAGTTAGCCCTAAAAATCCAGTAGAAATAATATAAGTGCACATGGTGTTTCACGTGATGGAAAATATGAAAGTCACTTATAGCAAACTGTTTCAGGGCTAAGAAGGGGGTCGCTACCTTCGCCCTCACACCCATAAGGGTGCTTACCGTTCCAACTCCAGCCTACAATCACAGATTGAACGCTTCCGTTCTCACTATACATATAGTAGGGAATTTATTCCTTGATTGATTTATCTCAAAGATAGATTTATACAAATTGTTAACACAATATTTAATCAAAATTAATGAAATCTTAGCTTAAAGATCATTCTTTGAGTTGCCCGCAAAATGAGCGAAACGTATGTGATTTTTTTGCTGTAAGTAATGCCCAAAAATCGCCATTATAAGAGGATTATCTAAAGTTTTTGATTGGCCTGCCGGCTTATGTAATGATGTAATTGCTTTTTCACTTCTCTTAAATTGCCAAACGCAGCTTCAAGGGAATTTTCTGCCTGAACCTTTCAGTCAAATGATTATCCTTGAAGGAGAGAAACAAGTAACATATTAGTTTTTGAGCCCATATCAAACTATAAATGCTGGTTTTGTAGAAATCCTAGGTGATAGTGTGAACGATGTTGACAGCATAAACTTAATTCATTCGAATAGTGTCACCTATCGCCAATTATCGATATTAAATGAGTTGAAATAATATTAAAATCAGCATCATCTGAACGAAGTTGTCACCAACCATGTCACCATTTCATTATCACATATTGAATACCTAAAATTGTCGGAAAGATTGCATATTATTCTCAAAAAGCTGACATGCTGTGTCATATGCTCCCCATGAGCAGGCATTTCCAAGTATGATATTTTTAAACACTATACCAAGATGCAACTCACTTGATTGGGTTTCAATAAAGGAGTATGCATCATTGAGGTTAATGCCGCTGTTCTCAGGCTCTTTCGATATTGGTTAATTCTATTGTATATCTCTTGCTCGCTTTTAATTGGACTATCATCTTTATGCATACAAAAGCTATGACTTCAGCTTATATTCCGAAATGCCAAGTATGGTGAAAATGTTCAGAACAGAAAAATCAGAAACATAGAACAGTGAAAGTGTCAAAGGCTTTACAGGGGAAGTTTTGATACACATGCCATAATAGTGAAGGTTGTGGAGGTTGGAGGTAGAATTGATGGCGTTGTGACCCGTTTTTTCTGTAAAGCCTATGATTTTTATTGTGGAGTTAAGTGTGAATTGATAATTGTGATTATAAATTTGGAATAGGGAAAATTTGTATTAAGCAAACTTCCCTATTTCCGTTAGTTTTCCGAAGAAAACTTCTTGGTACTACATTTAGAGCCCGTAGTTCTCTGGCTTGAATACTGGTACTTCCTTGGAGTATTTCTCCATGCAGTCGCTCATGAATGTCTCGGACTCTGATGTGAGTGCCTCGAATTCTGCGGTTGCCTTTGCAAGTGCACCGAGCTCGAACTTTGTCATGTCGAGACCTTCGGAGCCGTTCAGGATGTTGCAGCATTCCATTCCAGCGTTCTTTGCACGGAGGAAAATGTCCTCTCCGTCCTTTACGATTGCTTCTCCAACCTTGTATGCGTTGTCGTATGCAAGGATGTAGGACTGTGGGTCTCTGAATCTGTCGGAAGCCATGAGGAGGTCTCTGAGGATCTTCTCGTTTCCTGACTTGAGTGCAGTGTTCATGAGTGCACAGTCGTAGTTAAGGGATTCTGACCAGCACTGTACTGAGGTACCACCGAATTCTGCGTGGTATTCTACAGATTCATTTGACCAGAGGTCACAGCACTGCATGATAAGGTTACCCATGACATCTGAGTGTGCACAGGTTGAAGTCTTACCTTCGAAGGACATTGGCATACCGGAGATTGCTTTTACGATGATGTTCTCGTATCCACAGTCTTTTCCTGGACCTACTGCGCCTGCTTCATATGCAGCGAGTGATCTTGGAGCGGAGATTGCTCTTGCAACGATTGCAAGGGTGTGTGCAAGGTTCTTGTCAAGGAGACCACCTGCAATAAACATTGCAGTGTTTGCCTGTGCACAGTCTGTGTCACCAGCAGCGATTACGCCTTTCTGCTGTGCTACCTTTGCGATTTCCTGCCAGAGGTAATCCATATCCATGCTGCCAAGGCAACCGATTGCGTAGAGCATACCTGGAACATCGTTCCTGAGTACTGCGTAGTCGAAGATTTCCTTTCCACCCATTGATTCAATGGACAGGAGGTCTGCGCCGCTCTCTGCGATCTGGTCGAAGGACTCCATGACTACAGTCATCTTGTCGCCTCTGAGGCCTAAGAATTCCTTGTCTTCTCTGATGTCACCAGGAGTGTGTCTGAGTGCGCATTTGATGCCGTACTCTTCGTTGTACTCTTCCATGATGGTCTTCTGTGCGTGTGCAACAGCTGCTCCCCATGCTGGGTTGTTGGTCATCTGCTGGACGTGCTCTGTCTCAAGTACTACGGATGGGAAACCGACCTGTACAGCCCTTGCCATAATGTCTTTTGTGATTCTCTGGTACTCGTTTACGAGCTTTTCCTGAGTCTCTCCTGCTTCTGGCCTTGGTGCGTAGTTTACTTCTGCGGTTGTGTAACCTGCTCCGATCTCAAGGTCAAATCCTGCTTTCACAGGTTTCTTTGCGTTACCGAAGACCATTTCGTCAGCTTCGGAATAAGCCATTGTTGTAAATCTGTTAATTGCCATTTTTGATCACCTTAGTGGGTGTGGAATCTTGTTCTAAGTGCTGCAATGTCTGCGCCTGCAAGGATAGCGTCTGCCATCTTTGGTGCATCTGCTGCTTCTTCACCATATACTCCAAGTGAGTATGTTCCAACGAAGTCCTGGTTTACAGCTCCGCCACCACATGCGAATGGAAGGTCGAGTCCACCCTCAACAAGACGGTCGTTGACTTCCTTGAATGCATACATGGTTGTTGTCATGAGTGCTGTTCCGGTGAGCATCATTGGCTTCTCTTTCTTTACAGCTTCGATAACTTCATCGACTGGGCAGTCACGGCCAAGGTCAACTACTTCATATCCAGCTGCTCTGAGGAGTGCTGCAACAATTGACTTTCCGATGTCGTGTACGTCACCTTCAGCAACGTGGACAACGATCTTGCCTTTTGTTACTGGGTTTGCGCCAGATTCGGATTTACAGAACTCGATACCGTCGAGCATTGCGTCTGCTGACATCATTACATTTGGAAGGAAAATGACACCTTGATCATACAGGTCTGTTACTATTTTCATACCGACCATAAGTATATCGTCGATGAGTGCGATTGGGTCCTTGCCTGCTGCGATAGCTGCCTCAAGACCTTCAATTACATCATCCTCTTCACCCTCAAAGATCGCTTCTGCGATAGGCTTGTATAACTCATCTTTTGGATAGAGTTCTGCAGCTGCCTCTTCTGGGGTCATTGATTTTTCCATTTTAACGTTGTATCTGATAAGGATACCTTCTTTGTCTACTATTAACATTCTATACCTCCTTCAATTATTAGTCTAGTTAATTGAGCTTGGGTCAAGCTCAATCCAATCTACACAAAAAGGTTCTCTTGAACCTCAATCATGCACTTTTACCATCACATATAAAGGTTTCTCATGTCGAAAACAAATATATAAGCATATCTATTTGGAATCATTTTAAAAATTAAATAATACTAATAAAAACGGACTACTGATGCCCATTAACTCAATCATTCGTTTTTTTGAAATACAAAGTCTACAAGTGGCTAGTAAACCTTTATATACCATAATTAATCGGAAATTTCGAGATTAATAATATAAAAAGAAATGTCTTATGGATTATAGATATCCTACAAAAGAGTATATCATTTAGAAAATAAGAGCTCTACTGATTCATATAACGAATATATTTAAATTTATAGACATAAATCGTCATGGACATGAGCATAATATTTAAGTAGTATTTACTTTTTTTATTTATAAATTAGACAAATAAACAAAGACAGTAGTTGTTTAAATTGGTTATTTTACAACTAAAAATGAAAAAATTAGAATAATTACTACATATACATTACACATTATTTTATATAAACTATAATTGATACATATAGATAAAAAAAATATACATATTTTTAAACGAAAAAAATCAAAGATTTTCTCTGGAGACACATATCGTTATAGGACTTGCATCAAGTTGCCCCATTGAACAGCGCATCTCAACAGGTATAACCTCTTGCGAAGAAGATTCAAATGGTATCTCACATACATGTGCCTCACCACTGAGAATGTCTTTCAATTCTGCCGCTGCTTCAAGAAATCTCTTCTGAGGGTAAAGATTAAGCAAATTCATACCTGTGAGTTCATTCATTGAATATTCGAGTCGTTCGCATGAATAAGGATTCGCGTAAAGTATACAACCATCGTTATCCAGCATAAAAACCAGATCGGTCATTGAATCAAAAATAACTTGCAGGTTCCTGATATCCCTCTGGTCATCCGAATGCTCACGCATACGACCTATTACAGGACCTATCTGAGAAGCAATTGTTTCAAGAGAATCACGGACCTCAAACGGAACCCCATATGTACCATGTGACGAAAGCATCAATATAGCTACTAGCTCCATACCGTATCTGATAGGAATAAGGGCAGTAGCTTCAAGACCTTCATAGCTTAATTTGTCCCCTGGAATCATGGAAGTCAGTTCATAGAATCTTGTATACAATGGATATTCAGTTTTGAAAAGCTTGGCATGAATGGACTTACCACTATAGTGCCGTGTGCTTTTTAAAAACTCTGAAGACAGACCGCTATGAGCTACTATATTCATGTCCCCAGTGGTTTCATCAACCAGATACAGTGCACCACAATCCAGATTATCCATTTGAGTAGTGAACTCTACAAGCTGAGAGAACATGTCGCCTACATCACCCAATGGATTGAAAAGCATACCCACATCCGAACCGAGCTGCATGAAATTATTCACGTTCTTGCGCTCAGTTATATCTACCAAAATACCCTGTATATACTGTAGATTTCCTTCAGCATCACGCTTTATAAGCGATCTCTCATCCACCCACCTGACCTCACCTGACTTTGTAAGTATGCGATACTCAAAGGACAGGTTGTCCTCACCGGATAAAATATCGTACTCCATTGTGAGTCTCTCCATATCTGATGGATGGACAATATCACCGTAAAGTACTTTTCCTGACATAAGCGCATTAGCTTCATAGCCAAACTGGGAAATATTTTCCGAAACAAATTCCACTTTCCATTCCTCATCGGGTCGCCAGAAAAATACGACCGCCGGACTGCTTTTGATAACTGTTTCCAGAACTTTCTGAACCTCAATTAACTCAAGAAGTTCCCTTTCTTTTTCTTTTTGATTAGTAATATCCCTGATGATAGCCATTATAGCAGGTTTGCCTTCATGGTCTATTATAGATGAGTTAATTTCTGCAGGAGTGCTTTTACCTGTCTTTGAGATCAACTCGATATCATACTTCAGAGTTGCCTTACGATTTTTTTCAAGACTTCTCTTAAACTTGTTCATAACAAGACGCTTGTACTCTAGTACTAAGAAATCTTCAAATTGTCTGTGAACTATTTCAGTCCTTGAAAAACCGGTAATCTCACAAAACTTCATATTGGCAAATACGAGGACATTATCCTGCACAACTATAATACCATCATTGCCTTCTTCAACAAGTGTGGAATATTTCTTCTCGGAAGCTTTAATTTCTGCTTCAGCAAGTTTTCTTTCCGATATGTCCCTGATGTCCATCATTACAGAAGGTTTTCCTTCATGCATAATGAAAGACAAGCTTATTTCAGCCGGAAAAGTAGTACCATCCTTTTTAAGGAATTCTACTTCATTATTTCGACGAATGCTATGCATATCTTTCAGGACTTTTTTGATACGTTTGTAGACCATCCGCTGATACTCGACTGGTAAATTGTCCATGAAAGTTCTTTCAAACAATTCTTCTCTGGAATACCCTATTAATTCTGAAAATTTTGCATTTATGAATTTAAACGTATCATCCTGAAGAATAATTATACCGTCGTTTCCCTTCTCTACAAGTGTGGAATACTTCTCTTCAGATGCTTTTAACTCAGATTCAGCACGCTTTCTTACCGAAATATCCCTGACAGCCATCATTACAGATGGTCGCCGTTCATGCAGCATATAGGAAAGGCTTATCTCAGCAGGAAAGACACTGCCATCTCTTTTTAAGAATTCGACCTCATCATTCCTCATAATACCGCATTTATTCTTCATGACTTTTTTAAATCGCTTCGTGATCATGCGATGATATTCCAGAGGAACATGAGACAGGAAATCCCTACCTGAAAGCTCTGTTTCGGTGCGATCTGACATCTGGCAAAATTTGGAGTTTGCAAAACTTAGCACCCCATCCTGAATGATTATTATGCCATCATTTCCTTTCTCCACAAGTGTAGAATACTTTTCTTCAGATACCTTGAGTTCCGTTTCAGCCATTCTCTGAACTGTAATATCTTCTATTGAAAGAAGAATATGTGTATCATTATAGATTCCAATTTCAAGTGGTCTTGCACTAAAGTGCATTGTCCTGCTACCAAGGCCTTCTACATTACAATCCAGTTCCAGATTATCGAAGAAAATATTATCCACCAGCAATTTTTCAAGGAACGATTTCAGTAGAGGCCTGTCCCAATTTCGCCCGCAAATATCGAAAAAGAATCTGCCTTCTGTTTTTTCCGGATATAATTTGAAAAAATCATAAAAATACTTGTTAGCAGTAAGAACATGGAATGTGTTGTCGAGTATCAAAAGAGGATTTGGTATGGTATCAACCATCTTTTGGCGATAACTTTTATTATTATCTACAGTGCTGTAATCAGGCCCCAGACTTCCCGTTACAAATACAAGTCCATGAAGAAAACTACTTCCATCCTGCAAGATCTCAAAGGTCTTTTCAATTACTTCACATGTCCTACCATCCCTGGCCAGCATCCTGTATCCTGTTGAAAAATATGATTGTTTTTGATCATTTCTGAATTGATCAAAACTCTCATTTAATTTATTAACATCATGCAAATGGATGATATCTGAGTAATTTATTTTCCCTGAACTAAAATCTTCGGCTGAATAACCTAAAAGAGAAATATTATCTGAAACCGATATTACCGACCTATTACCTTCATTGCTCCAGAGAAATGAAAAAACAGGGCCAATACCCATAAGTTCTGTGTCCCTCAGGCAAGACAATTGTTTAGTTTCCATGAGATTTTCAGAACTGATAATATGACCTCCATTTCAATGATATTGTATCCTTACGCCATTATTTTTATTTCAGATTCGTTTACATGTTTTAGGCAAAAGCACTTATCTATAACTAGTTAGAATCAAAACTAATTTTTCATACTTTTGTTTATACCTGACAAAAAAGAAGATGTTAAATACATGGAGGATGCAGATTAATATTTGGCTCTCATCTGAATTTTATACTTCCTTCAATCCAATCTACACAAGAGGGATATGGCTTTGGATGTGAGCCACCTGCTATACCTTGATTTTTATGCAGTAATTACGTCAATGTACATGAAATTGTTCCCTTAATTCTTCAATGCTTTTATTCTGGATTATTGAATCTGCAATCTTTGGACCAATTGCAGCGTGTTCACAATATATACCCAGTTCATAGTTTTGTACAAAGTCCTGAGTTACGGCCCCGCCACCACATACAAATGGTATTCGGATATCATTTTCAAGTAAACGGTCATTAACTTCCATAAAGGAATACATGGTTGTTGTCATCAAGGATGTACCAGTAAGCATAACAGGCTTGTGTTTTAATACAGCACGTATTACTTCATCAATAGGTACATCGCTTCCAAGATCGATGACATCATATCCATTTGATTTTAAAAACACTGTTAATATTTTTTTACCAATGTCATGGATATCTCCTTCCACAACATAAGATACAACCGTTCCCTTACATTCATGGGTCTTTCCGGATATCTGTTTGCAATATTCAATTCCGTCGGTCATGGCATGAGATGCAATTATCACATCAGGAAGGAATAGGAGTCCGTCATCATATAACTGGGATACGATATCCATTCCCACTATGAGGGCATCGTCTATAAGGGATATGGGGTCTTTTCCAACTTTTACTGCTTCTTCAAGAGTAACAATGACCTCATCTTCATCACCCTCAAAAACAGCCTCAACTATATTGCTTAGTAGCATATCCGATGGGAAAAGTTCTCTTGCCACCTCATCAGAGGACAGTTCACTCTCAAGTTTGACATTATATCTAACAAGGATATCTGTCGGATCTATATCTAGCATTGAGCCTCCTTTACTAGAATTTACGTTTTTCTATACGGTGCGTGTTAGTTTACAGGTGAATAAACTTGTAATAAATAATTATTGTATATACACTATATTAGTGGTTATCTAAGAGTAAGTATAGTATGTAAAGGTAACGTCTAAAAAACAGAAAAAACAATTTTTTATAGAATTGATGTAGACAATAAATCATCAGGCAGAGAAATTAGAAGTTAAACTAGTATATTATGAAATAAAAACAAAACGACAACAAATCCTAAAAAAAGAATAGCACAGGCACGATAAAACCTGCAACAAATACTGTTTTTATAAATTTGTTTCCGCAATTCCATTATCATTCTGCATTCTCGTTTTCTTCCCATATACCAAAAACATTCCCTTCAGTATCAAGACAGATAGCAAGGTAGCCCCACCCTGGTACAGGCATTTGATTCAGTACCTTACCTCCGGCCTTTTCTATCTTTTTCGCATACTCTTTAACAGACGGAACTCCAATATAACTGGCAATTCTTTGATCAGGTTCTCCCCGAAGACCCATTCCTCCCCTGATACCTTCTTCCCCATTCAAACCAGTTGTTTTAAAGAGATAATAATCCATTTCAGGAAATGGTTTTTCAAATTCCCAGCCAAAAAGATCGGAATAGAATTTCTTTGCTGTCTCAAGATCGTCTGTTGGTATATCTATATGAACAAAAGTTGCCATTGCTTAACCCCGAATAAATTTAGGATTTAAAATAATTAATAGTTTTTTGTTTAAATGAAGGCTCACCAAATATGCAAGTCTGCCTATTTAGATAATCGTACGAAGACAATCACGCAACCTCACCAAATCCTATATAATCCATATCACCATTTCCCATCCAATGAACCCGGGATCAAAAAAACCACACATTGAACTTGTTACCGGTTCGATCCTTTTCGGACTGCTAGGCGTATTCGTTGATTACCTGCAAGATGTGCCTACAGGCCCAATGATATTCTACAAGCAGCTCTTTGGTGTGTTTTCACTATTGTTGTTTATGCTGATCACTGGAAAGTTGTCCCAGATAATACCACGGAAGAAGAAGCGATATCTCTTGCTTCTTGGAATTATAAACACAACTACCCTTTTCACATATTTTACCTGCATAAAATATACCAGTTTCTCAGTGGCAATACTCATGCTTTATACGGCACCTATGTATGTTACCCTGCTTTCACCACTCATACTCAAGGAAAAAATAACACGTAAAGGTATGCTTGCATTGGCAATGTCATTTATCGGGCTGCTGTTCATTGTTGACATGACCGGTGTAACTACCGGATTCACAGCAGGCAACGGTTACATCATAGGCATAGCTGCGGGAATGCTTTCAGGTTTTTCCTTTGGTAGCGAGATTGTTACTATTCGTTATATCAAGGATGACTACTCAAGCGTTGCCCAGCTATTCTGGTATACTCTTATAGGTGTCATTTTGCTACTACCATTTGCCAGCAAAGTCTCAGGACCCGTGCTTACAGACAACCTGAATATGCTGATAATATTCGGAATTGTTAACACCGCCATGGCTGCACTACTCTATGTTAGTGGCATCGCGCAAATAGAAGCTCAGAAAGGAAGTATCCTGGCATTGATAGAACCTGTTAGCGGCATCTTTTTTGATTTTACTATCCTTCACACACCTTTGCTTGCAAACACAATTGTCGGTTGCATATTCATTCTGCTTGGCGCTTATGTCGCTGTAATGGAAAAGAGTCCCAGGATATTTGGAAAATACTTCAGGATTCAGGTGTGAAACAAGAATTGGGCATGAAATTTTTAACAGTAAGACAAATGATAATTAGATTTATATAGGTATTTCAACATAATTTGAAGTATCTGATATTGAGCCATATTTACAAATGCTAGATTAACAGTGTTAACTTGAGAAAACAGTGGAGACATGATCATGAGAATGCTTGAGGAGTTCTTCCCCGAATTTACCGAGAAACTTGATGAAATAGACAAACTCTATGCCGAAAAAAGGCCTATCGATGAGAAAACATATCAATATCTATGCTTTGCTCTTTCCATCAAAGCCAGGTCAAAACCATGTGTTTTAAAACATTTTAAAGGTGCTCTGGAGGCAGGAGCCACAGTAAAGGACCTTTCATATATTTTCGCACTTACCATGAGAGAAGCAGCAGGTGCTGATGACTGCTGGACACATGATGTAATAGGAGACTGGAAAGATATCCTGAAAGGAAATGTATCTTGCAGTTGTTCCGGTGATGAAGATAAGTAAAATCATAAATGGATATTTCAGTAAACATTACTACTATTAAAAACAGTAAATTTGGAGGTCATTATATGCCAACAAGCGTAAACGTAAACTCAACAATCTGTGGTTTCACACACAAGATAACCGGAAAGTTAGATGGTATGAATATCATTATAGATATTGAAACACCGTGCCCAAAAATAAAGGAGATGTCATACATGGAAGTTCCAATGATGGAAACCATGGATATAAAGGACAATTATGTAATGGACATGGCAAAAAAAGCCCGTTGCACACCGGGATGCATTGTACCATCCGGGGTTTTACACATATGTAGACTGGAAACCGGCATGATCGCAAAGAGTCTCGCAAAGAAGGCAGGTCCAATTAGTATTGAATTCTCGGAGAGCTGAGCTTTTCCAGAAGAAACTTTCCGCATTTATGAGTGTAAATCAAAAACCCAAAGCTCAATTATAGAACATTAGTACCCTACATGAAAATCATATCGGAGAGAACTGCAGACCTCATTCGATCTTTTCAATATTGATCGATACCTTTCCTATTTGTTTTGCAAGGGTTTTTCATATCTGCTCATTCTTGACCCAGTATGTGCTCATCAAAGTTGCCGGAACATAACAATTATCGCAAATGTTGTTCTTCATACTTTTACTATTAATTCATAGAAAGGAAAATTATGCCATGGACCAGGCAAAAGATACATGGTGTACTATGTGTATTGTCCCAGCAGTTGTAATGTATGCGTTCAAAATGGAGTTGGCATGCTTTCAAAAAACCTGGCAAAAAAAAACAGGTACTGCAAACATAAATGTTACAGACGATTATAATTTTTTGACAACATTGGCTTCGTAGAAATTCTCATTCAAATGAAAAATATAAGTTTGACATATCTGCCAAACTTATGCACTAATAACTTGAATTAAAGCCTCCTTGTTTGATTACAATACCGTTTCACCCTTCTTTTTTACCCTTTATTTGCTCTTCACATTAACTTTTCAGAAAATAAACATCAATAAAACATATTTCTGTTATGATGCAATTCTCTATCTATTTACTATGACGTTTTTCTACGATACTTCTACGATACTTACCTTTCATCCCTCCCCATTCGTTCCGTAATATCCTGGATAACACCCTGATAGTGGGTCACAATTCCCTCGCCGTTACGCTGAATGAATGTTTGCTCTTCCACCCACCTCTCATCTCCTGACCGGGTTCGTATCCTGTATTCCTTGACAAAGACTTTTCCACCTTCTTTGGCAACATCCGAAAGTTCCATCTGGACACTAGGGAGGTCCTTCGGATTGATTATTTCACCATAAAGGATAGCTCCTGAGAGGAAATCGTCAACCGAGTATCCAAACACGCTTATATTATCTGAAACGAATTCAGCTGGCCAAAGTTCATTTTCATCATCAGGACCTGCTTTCCACAAAAAGGCGATCACTGGACTATGATTGATAATCGTTTCAAGAGCTTGCTTGTTTTCTAGCAATTGTTCCTGTTTTTCAAGTGCCTGCTGAAGAGCGATTTCACTTTCTTTCTGCTTTGTGATATCCTGAACAATTCCCTGGAAATGAGTTGCATTCCCACCCCTGTCCCTCAGAATAAAAGTGCTCTCTTTTACCCACAACAGCTCATTATTTCTTGTTATTAAACGATATTCCTGATTATAGTAGTCATTGCCACTTTCACATTGTTTAGCAAGTGTTTCTTTAACCATCTCATAGTCATCTGGATGAACAAGATCACTGTACACAATGCGACCTTTCACAAAATCCTCAGCCGAATAACCAAGTTTTGAAACATTCTCGGAAGCATAATCTGCAGGCCAGAACTGCTCGTTCCTCCACAGAAAAATCATAATAGAACTATTATTGATGATCTCTTCCATAAGTCTCAGTTTCTTCAATGCATCCTGCAGGGTAAATTCCTGTTCTTTCTGTCCAGTTATATCTAAAACAGTACCCTGGTAGTGTGCAACATTGCCTGAATTATCCCGCAGTATATAGGTTCGTTCATTAACCCAGCGCACTTCACCGGATTTTAAGATAATCCTGTATTTGTGGTCAAAGAAATCAACTCCCTCTTTGCATTGTTTAGTGAGAGTTTTCTGCAAGTCCTTCAGATCATCCGGATGAACTATGTCAGCATAAAGAATGCGGCCTGAAATAAAATCATCTGCTGTGTAACCTAAAAGGTCCACGTTACCTGAAACATATTCCACAGGCCATTTTTCGTCGGGACTGTCTTCTGCCTTCCAGAGAAAAGAAATAACAGGACTGTTATCCCTTATCTTTTCAAATTCCTCTTTTCTGTCAAGAAACTTGCTCAATGAGCTTTCAGAATCTTCCTTATAATCCTTATCTGGTGTTTCTGAGTTCATATAACCCCTCTTAAAGTTAAACCCCTTCTTGTTTAATTATTAGTTTGATTAGTTAATAATACTATTCACTATGGATTCTGAACAAGATTCTTAGAGAAATAAATAAGATAAATATCAGTGCGTCTAAAACAGTGCAGATACTA